>NZ_CP146069.1:1484425-1642245 GCF_037023735.1 Roseovarius sp. S88
GACCTTGGCCATGGTGTAGGTTTTGCCCGTGCCGGTGGCGCCCAAGAGCACCTGATCCCGCTCGCCCTCGTTGACACCTTGCGACAGCTCGGCAATCGCCGTGGGCTGGTCGCCTGCGGGGGCAAACTCTGTCACCATCTCAAACCGCTTGCCGCCCTCCAGCTTCAGCCGGTCGCGCACATCAGGGGCTGGTGCGTGCATCAGGGCGTCGGTCTTGTCCGAATGGGCATAGGGCATGGGGTGATTCCTTTGGCTCTCACCAGAGTTGATGCCTCGGCCAGAGAGTTCAAGATGCGCTGGGGTGCCATCCAACATTGCTGACACAAAATGTCAGGGTGCGGATTTGGGTATTTGTGACAAGAAAGAAGCCGGTTTGATGGGGATTGCGCGCATTTGCGCTCTTGTGAGGGCGGGGGCAGTTGCGCTACATCCTTTAAGCGGGAAATGGAGTTTTCGAATGCCAGCACGGATCTACAAGCCAGCGCGCAACGCCATGCAATCTGGTAGTGCCAAGACCAAGCACTGGGTTTTGGAATTCGTCAATGAATCAGGCCGTGAGGTGGATCCGTTGATGGGCTGGACCAGCTCGGCAGACACGCAGACCCAGGTGCGTCTTCGCTTTGAGACCAAAGAGGCGGCGCTGGAGTATGCGCAGGACCATGGCATTGAGGCCGTGGTGAGCGAACCCAAAATCCGTAAGGCCAATATACGCAAAGGCGGTTACGGCGAAAACTTCGCAACCAGCCGGCGTGGTGCGTGGACACATTAAGGCACCTGAAACTCTCGCAATTTTGATACGGATCAAGGCTGCCTTTGGCAAACAAAGGTACACTTGGCGCATGTCAAAATGAACGGGAGAGTGCGATGGCCAATGGAACTCAAAAAACGCAAAATGCGAAACCTGTGGCAAAGGCTGCGCCTGCGGCGGCCAAGACCGTTTCGGGTACAGATGCGGAATATGGAACCTATCCTTATTCCGACAAACTGAGCCGGAGGGACTATGAAACCCAGAAAGCGCAGCTGCAGGCGGAGCTTTTGAAGGCGCAGTTGTGGGCACAGGAGAGCGGCGAGAAGTATGTATTGATTTTCGAAGGTCGTGATGCGGCGGGCAAGGGCGGCACGATCAAGCGGTTTACCGAGCATCTCAACCCCCGACAGGCGCGGGTTGTGGCGCTCAACAAACCCACCGATGAAGAAAAAGGTCAGTGGTTTTTCCAGCGTTACATCGACCATCTGCCGACGTCGGGTGAAATGGTGTTCTATGACCGCTCCTGGTACAACCGGGCCGGTGTTGAGCGGGTTATGGGGTTTTGCGAACCTGCCGAATACTTGGAATTCATGCGCCAGACGCCCGAGCTTGAGCGTATGCTGGTGCGCTCTGGCATCAAGCTTTACAAATACTGGTTTTCGGTCGGGCAGGGCGAACAGAAGCGCCGCTTTGACAGTCGCGCGACCGATCCCTTGAAACAGTGGAAGCTCAGCCCGATTGACAAGCAAAGCCTTGGCAAATGGGATGACTATACCGAAGCCAAGGAAGCGATGTTTTTCTACACCGACACTGCCGATGCGCCCTGGACGGTGATCAAGTCAAACGACAAAAAACGAGCGCGGCTGGCCTGTATGCAGCATTTCCTGAGCTCGGTTGACTATCCGGGCAAGGACCACAAGATCGTCACCGGGCCGGACCCTTTGATCGTATCTTCGGCCAGAAATGTGCTGCACAAGGCCGATCATATCCTGGGCAAGTCACTGCATCCCGAAACACGTCGCAAACAATAGCGTGATTGCGCCTATCGGGCTTGCCCGGGGGCTGCGCCCGGCATAAGTCTGAGGCCATGTTTCGTGTCTTTGCTTTGATGCTGTTGATGTGGGCTGCGCCTATGGCGCAGGCACATCCACATGTCTTTGTGGATGTCGGTCTCACGTTTGAGACAGATGCAGACGGCAACATCACTGCCGTTCAGGTGCGCTGGACATATGATGGGCTTTTCACACTCTTGGTGCTGGCGGATGGGGGCTATGACGCGGACGCGGACCTGAAGCTGACCGAAGATGAAAAAGCGGCCCTTCTGGGGTTCGAGTTGACGGACTGGCCAGAGGGGTTCGAGGGTGCCTTGTTCCTGCATTCGGGTCAGAAAAAAGTAACCTTGGGAACGCCGGAAGCCATTTCGGTTGAATTGGTGGACGGGCAGCTTGAGACAGTGCATCGACGCAGCCTGGAGCCGACAGAGGCCCATGATCTGGTCGTAGAGCCGTTTGATCCGTATTACTATGCGGCCTTGACGCTGCGATCCGTTGGCGGGTTGCCCGAGACGTGCAAGACCGCAATCACGAGACCCAATCTGGATGAAGTTACAGAGTGGGTCGCCGGTTTGGGCGATCAGTCGGGTGAATCCTTCTTCGAAGAGTTCCGCGTCGGCAAATACTACACCGATCGCCTGGAGGTGACATGCGCCACGTCGTAACGGGGGGCGCAATTGTGGTGGTTGGTCTTGCTGTCTGGCTCTGGGGCATGGGCGGATCAGATCACATCCTGAACTGGGCAACCGCCGGGCAGGAACGCGTGCAGAACGCCATGGCAGGCTATCTGCAAGAGCTACGATCCGGGAATAGCGCGGCGCTCGTCGGGCTGTGGGGCTTGTGTTTCGCCTATGGGTTTTTTCACGCGGCGGGGCCGGGACATGGGAAGCTGTTAATCGGCGGGTATGGCCTGGGCGCGCAGGTGCCTTTGACCCGTTTGAGCCTGATAGCCGTGATCTCCAGCCTCGCGCAAGCCGCTGTAGCTGTGGCGCTGGTCTATGCCGGGGTGTTTATTCTGGGGCTGTCGCGCACCGCGATGACGGATGTCTCAGACAGATGGCTGGCACCTGCCAGTTATGCCGCGATTGCAACCGTGGGCATGTGGCTTTGGCTGCGCGGGTTGCGTCACTGGCGGCAAGCGCGCAAGCCGCATCACCATGATCACCATGATCACCATGATCACCATGACGATCACGTCTGTCACACTTGCGGGCACAGCCACGCACCGGATGCAGAACATGTCACTCAGGCGCGCACGCTGCGCGATATGCTCGTGTTGATTGGGGCCATCGCCATCCGGCCCTGCACCGGGGCGCTGTTCCTGCTTATCCTGACGGTTCAGCTTGGCATCGGCATGGCGGGTGTCGTCGGCGCGTTCATCATGGGGTTGGGCACGGCCAGCGTCACCTTGGCCGTCGCCATCGCATCAGTCACCCTGCGAGATGGACTGCTGGCCCGGTTGGCCACATCCGGGCGCATTCCGCGCGCGTTGCCGCTGGTAGAGATGGCCGCAGGCGCGCTGGTGGCCATCGTCTCTTTGCAACTGATGATGCGCACGCTCTAATCGTCAAAGCAATCTTCTTGCACACATGTCAGCGCGGCTCTAGGGCTGATCTATGCAAGCTCGCCTGTCATATAGCCAACACGCCCGTGCAACGCTCAAGCTGGGCCTGCCCTTAGTGGGCAGCCATGTGGCTCAGATGGCCATCACGCTCACCGATGCGGTGATGCTGGGTTGGTACTCGGTCGAGGCGCTGGCTGCCGAAGTGCTGGGCGGGACTCTGTTTTACACACTCTTTCTGGTGGGGTCCGGCTTTGCCTGGGCGGTCATGCCGATGGTGGCCGCGGCGGCGGCGTCGGGGGATGAAACGCAGATCCGCCGCGTGGCGCGCATGGGCGGCTGGGCCTCGATGATGTTTGCGGCCCTCGTGATGCCGATCATGCTGTTTGCCGAGCCACTTTTCGTGTCCATGGGACAGGATACGGGCGTGTCGGCCTTGGCGGGGGACTATGCCGAACTGGTTGGCCTTGCGCTGATCCCGTCGCTTCTGGTGATGGTGCTGAAATCCTATCTCGCCGCGCTAGAGCGCACGCAGATTGTGCTTTGGGTAACAGTCGGGGCCGTGGGGTTGAACGTGCTGGTCAACTACGCCTTCATCTTTGGCAACTGGGGTGCACCGGAATTGGGCGTGCGGGGTGCTGCGCTGGCGTCGCTGATCACCACAAGCATCTCGTTCATCGTGCTGGCCATCTATGCCACGCGCGTGGAACCGGAACATGCGCTTTTCACCCGCATCTGGCGCCCTGACTGGGAGGCGCTGGGGCAAGTCTTTCGCCTCGGCTGGCCGATTGGGATGACAAGCCTGGCCGAAACCGGGCTCTTTGCCGCCTCAACGGTCATGATGGGTTGGCTGGGAACCATCCCGCTGGCGGCACATGGGATAGCGATGCAGGTGGCCTCAGTCACGTTCATGGTGCATCTGGGCCTCTCCAACGCGGCCACGGTGCGCACTGGCCAAGCCTTTGGGCGTGGGGATGGCCCGGGACTGCGCGATGGGGCCAAGGTGGTTCTGGGCCTGTCGATGGCTTTTGCGCTTGTCACTGTGGTGATCCTTTTGGTGATGCCAGAGCCGTTGATTTCGCTGTTCCTCGATCCCGATGAGCCAGACCGCGCGGCGGTGATTGGCGTGGGCGTAGGCCTTCTGGCGGCGGCGGCGCTCTTTCAGCTGATGGACGGAGGGCAGGTCATGGCACTTGGCCTGTTGCGCGGGGTGCAGGACACCCGTGCACCGATGATCATCGCCACGATCAGCTACTGGATCGTGGGCGTGCCGGTCTCGTATCTCTTTGGCTTCACGTGGGGATGGGGCGGCGTTGGCATCTGGCTGGGTCTGGCCGTTGGATTGGCCTTGGCGGCGGTGCTGCTCCTGGTGCGGTTCTGGGGTTGGTCGGGGCGCAATGTGGGCGCGCGGGCCTTGCAAGAGGACCCAGAGACCGCTACATAGCCGCCCTGCGGTCGCAGCCTACCCGCATTAAAAAACAAGGACCAAATCAATGGATACGATTGTGATCTGCTCTGGCGGGCTTGATTCCGTGTCGCTGGCCCACAAGGTGGCGGCGGAGCAGAATTTGCGCGTGCTTCTCTCGTTCGACTATGGCCAGCGTCACGTGAAGGAAGTCGCGTATGCCGCGGCTTGTGCCGAGCGCCTTGGCGTGCCGCATAAGGTGGTGGATATTGCGAATGTGGGTGCAGCCCTGAGCGGCTCTGCTTTGACCGATGATGTCGATGTGCCCGATGGCCATTACGCCGAAGACACGATGAAGCTCACCATCGTGCCCAACCGCAACGCAATCATGCTGACCATCGCCTTTGGCATGGCCGCCGCAGAAAAGGCAGACGCTGTCGCGGCAGCCGTGCATGGCGGGGATCATTTCATCTATCCCGACTGCCGACCCGATTTCATAAACGCGTTTCAGGCCATGCAGGATCATGCGCTGGAAGGTGTGGCCGAGATCAAGCTCTACACGCCGTTTGTTGAGATCAGCAAAGCCGACATCGTCACCGAAGGCGCGCGGCACGGCACGCCCTTTGCCGAGACGTGGTCCTGCTACAAGGGCGGCGAGGTGCATTGCGGGCGTTGCGGCACCTGCGTTGAGCGGCGCGAGGCGTTTCATCTGGCGGGGGTTGCGGATCCAACGGAGTATGCCGACTCAGAATTCTGGAAATCCGCCGTGGGGGTCGCCTGATGTACCGGATCACCAAGGAATTTCATTTATCTGCCAGTCACCAGCTGCATGGTCTGCCCGAAGATCACCAATGCGCGCGGCTGCATGGACATAACTACATCGTTGAGATTGAGATGAGGGCTGAGGATTTGAACGCCCATGGCTTTGTGCGCGACTATCTCGATCTGGCCGAGCTGAAGCGCTACATCGACGATACGCTCGATCACCGCCATCTGAACGACATTCTGGGCGATGACGGGGTGACGGCGGAACGCATGGCCAAGCATTTCTACGACTGGTGCAAATCCCGCTGGCCTGAGGTGAGTGCCGCGCGGGTGAGCGAGACGCCGAAAACCTGGGCCGAGTATCGCCCATGAGCGACACCCGCATCCGCGTCTCCGAGATTTTCGGACCGACGATCCAGGGCGAAGGGGCCTTGATCGGGCAACCGACCGTGTTCGTCCGTACGGGCGGCTGCGATTTTCGCTGCAGCTGGTGTGACAGTATGCATGCGGTGGACAATGACTATCGCGACACATGGACCCCCATGACGGCACAGGCGGTGATGGAAGAGGTGGCCGCGCTTTCGGGGGGCAAGCCCATTCTCGTGACGCTGTCTGGTGGCAATCCCGCCATCCAGCCGTTGGCCGAACTGATCCGTCTGGGACAGAGGCAGGGCTATTACTTTGCCATGGAAACCCAAGGCAGCGTGGTCAAGGACTGGTTCGAGGCGCTGGATATGCTGGTTCTGTCGCCCAAGCCGCCGTCGTCGGGGATGGAGACGAATTGGGGTCTGGTGGCCGAATGTGTAGAGGCCGGGCAGGGCACGCAGACGGTGCTGAAAATCGTGGTCTTTAACGAGGCCGATTTTGCCTATGCCCGGGACGCTGCGGCACGGTTTCCGCAGCTGCCGGTCTATCTGCAACCGGGTAATCACACACCCCCGCCGCCCGAGGATGACAGCGCCGTAGTGGATCAGGCCGGGTTGGATGCCCGCATGCGCTGGCTGGTGGATCGCGTGGCAGAGGAAAAATGGTATGACGTCCGCGTGCTGCCGCAGCTGCATGTGAGCCTCTGGGGCAACAAACGGGGCGTATAAAGGAGGATCAGATGGCCGACAATATTTACAAGGACCTCAAACAGTTGGGCGGCGCGACCGTGGTGCCTCAAAGCCCCGATGAGGCCGAACTGGAGCGTGTGGAGAACCCGCAGGCCGATGTGGCCTATAACGTGCGGTTCACCGCGCCTGAGTTCACGTCGCTCTGCCCCATGACCGGCCAGCCGGACTTTGCGCATCTGGTGATCGATTATGTGCCGGGACAGTGGTTGGTCGAGAGCAAATCGCTGAAGCTTTACCTCACAAGCTTCCGTAATCATGGCGCTTTTCATGAGGATTGCACGGTGAGCATCGCCCGGCGCCTGGTGGAGTTCCTAGAGCCACAATGGCTACGCATCGGCGGCTACTGGTACCCGCGCGGGGGCATTCCGATTGATGTGTTCTGGCAGACAGGCGAGATGCCTCAAGGCGTCTGGATCCCGGATCAGGGCGTGCCGGGATATCGCGGACGCGGGTGAGGGACACACGCCATCCCCGACTTGATCGGGGATCTCTGGGTCAAGAGGTCTTCGGGTCAAGCCCGGGGATGAGGGGCAGAGATGTTCGCGCGAAATCAAGGGCCGCAGGCCCGCCGCGCGATCGATCCTTCATTGAGGCGCCATTGGTTCGAGCCCAATGGACGACACCGCCCCAACGGGCTGGCGATCGGCTCACGTCAGCGCGTTGATCAAGAGGCTGGCGGATTGGGCGGAGATAAATTGCTTTGAACCGGAGACAGATCGCCATCCCGCGGTCTGGCCATTGCGCGGCTTTCCGAGCACGTCTACTCGGGGTTCTGTGCCGCTTTAGACATCAAAGCTGACAAAGGCGCGCTTTTCCTGACGATTTCCAAGAAAGCCAAAAGAATGAAACCATCAATTTACCCAATTGAGGCAAACTACCCAGGCCGGCTCTTCATCATGCCCAAACCCTCTGGCGAGTGGTTGCAAGAAGACATTCATCACTACAAATCCATGGGTGTCGACTTGGTCATTTCCATGCTCGAACATGAAGAAATTGAAGAGTTATCGCTTCAAAACGAAAGGCGGCTATGTGCTGAAATGCTAATTCAATTTCTCAATCTTCCAATTCCGGACAGAGGGTTGCCGAACAAGGTGGACTTCATCGAATTTACGAAGAGTATCAGGCCGTACTTGTTGCAAAACAAAGGTGTCGCGGTTCATTGCCGTGCTGGTATTGGAAGATCAGGAATGCTTGTGTGCACGTTGCTAGCCAGTTTTGTCGGATCGGTTAGCACGACAATTGACATTGTCAGCCATGCGCGCGGTGTGTCTGTGCCTGACACAGATGCGCAGCTTAAATTCATTGAGACCGTAGTGCAGGAGCTTTACGGCTGATTTGGTCTTAAACCAAAGTCACTGGCGGCTTCCGTCGCATCCCCAGGGCCGCATTAAACGCAATGGCCGCCAGCAAGATCGCGCCGCCGATGGCCGTGGCAACAGAGATGGTCTCGCCAAGAAACATCCAGACCCAGAGCGGGCCCAGCACCACTTCGGCCAGAGAGAGGAGAGTCAGCTCGGCGGCAGGCACGTGCTTGGACCCGATGGTATAGAGCACCAACCCGGCGCCCACCTGAAACAGCCCCATGCAGAGCGCGATGCCGCCGTCGCGGGGTGTCAGCACCATTGGCAAGCCAAGCACCACGCAGATCACGCCCATCACCACAATCGCCATCAGGCCCGAGACAAACACCGCCGGGAGCATCTCGCCTTTCCGGCCCCATCGCAGGGCTATGGTGAAGACCGCAAAGCCAAGCGCGGAAAAGAGCGCCGCCAGGTTGCCTGAAAGCGATGAGACCCCAGAACTGTCGCTGACCATGACGCCGATGCCGCCGCAGGCCGCCAGAATCGCGATCCATGTATGCGCGCGCACGCGTTCGCCAAGGATGATCCATGCGAGCACTGCGGTCATGAAGGGCGCGCTGGCAAAGAGCAGCATGGCATCGGCCACCGACGTATTCTGAATGGCATAAATCCCGCCCGCATAAGCCGCGACCAGAGACGCGCCGCCGATCATCGTGGGCCATCCGCCCTTGCGCGCCAGAGTGAGAGGGTTCTGGCCCGTGCGCAGGCGGATCACGATGTAAAGTAGCGCTGTCAGGCCAAAGGAACGGTAGAACAGGATTTGCCAGACAAGCGCATCCTCGATAAGCCGGATGCCAAGACCAACTGTCGACCACAAGACCCCTGCCAGGATCACCAGCAGGTATCCTTGAACGCGGGTCTCTGGCAGAGGCTGGGCCGGGGCCGTTTCTGTCACGACAGGTTTTCTTCTTCAGGAATTTGCGTGGGATGCGGGGAGGCCGGAGCAAACACGGTTTCGGCCACCACGGGTGTGTCATCGGTGTGCCGTGTGGCGCGCAATTCACGAAACCCAAGGTACAACCCGCCGCTGACAATCAGCGCCATGCCGATCAATGTGTTGATCCCCGGCACTTCGCTGAACACGAAATACCCAAGCGCTGTGGCCAACGGCAGATAGGTATAGTCGAACGGCGCCACGAGACTGGCGTTGGCCACCTGATAGGCGCGGCTAAGGAAAATATAGCCGCACATGCCGGCGGCGCCGAGCAGGGCCAAAAGCGGCCATTGGCTCAGCCCGGCCTCGGGATAGGTCAGATGCAGATGCGGATAGTCAAGTGTGGCAGAGACCAAATGATTGACCAGCCAGCCCATAGGCAAAATCAAAACGCCGGACCAGCCGAGCGTATGCAGTCCGACGGTCAAAGAGCTTTCCTGCTCGCCAATTGTGCGCACAAGGATCTGGCTGGCCGAATAGGTAACAGCACAGGCGAGCGGCAGCAGGGCAATAAGGGAAAACCTATCACCGGTGGGGTTGACGGCAATGACCACGCCCACAAACCCCACTGCCAACGCGCCGATGCGGTGGGGACCGATGGTTTCCTTAAGCCAGAACGCGGCCATGAGGGCTGTGATCAATGGGGCGGAGAAGAAGATCGTGGTGACCTCCGCCAATCCCATGAAGGGAAAGGCGGTGTAGAAAAGTGAAAACCCTGTCGCAAAGAGCGCCCCGCGCATGAAGTGAATATGCGTGAAGGGGGTGCGCAGTTTGTGGGGACCGCCCAGAAACAGAATGAGCGGGACCAAAACCACAATGGACACCATCGACCGGATGAAAAGCAGCATCCAGATCGGATAGCTCAGCAAAAGTGATTTCATCATCGCGTCCTGCACAACGAAAAACAGCATGCCTATCTCGATGCACAGGATACCTTGCAGTGCGCGCGAGGGTGCAGGCACAGTTGTATTTGTCGACGAAGAGGGCTCTTGCGTCGTCATGGCGTTCCTTGGTTTCATTGAACGGCGGAAATGCCACCGCTAGGGGCAAGCGTGCCGTGCCAAAATGGGCGCGTCTCGCTTGTTTGCGACCTCGTGTCGGGAATGGAACAGATGGGGCGGTGAGGCGTCGTCCCTTTCTCTAGTAAATTCAGAGGCTTCCGAGCGAGATAGATAATCTGAGTTGCGTGCAGGCGGCCCCCATGCTCATGTCAGCCCAAAGACGTTTGAAAGACACCCCTCATGCCGACCTCACGCCCTTTCTGGCTCGCCGCCGCCCCTGTGGTGTTTCTGATGCTGTGGTCGGGTGGGTATCCAGTCGCAAAAGTGGGGTTGCAATACACACAGCCGATGACGCTTCTGACCTTGCGCTTTGGGATGGTTGTGGCGCTGATGACGCTGCTCTTCATCATTTTGCGCCCCCCGTTGCCCAAGACACGCGCCGAATGGGGGCATCTGGCATTTGTCGGGTTTCTCATTCAGGCGGTTTACTTTGGGCTAAGCTATTTTGCCTTCGCCTCGGGCGTAGCAGCAGGCACGGTGGCGCTTTTCATGTCGCTGCAGCCGGTTCTGGTGGCGATGATCGTGCCGCGCTGGGCAGGCGAACATGTAGGGCGCAACCAGTGGCTTGGGCTGATCCTTGGGCTGGTGGGCGCTGTGGTGGTGATCTCGGCGCGCTCTGCCATAGAGGCACCGTCCCTCTTTGGCGTGACCTGTGCGCTTCTGGGGCTGGCAGGCATCACCGCAGGCTCGCTTTGGGAGAAACGTTTTGGGCTGAGCCACCATCCGGTGACGGCCAATTTGGTGGGGTACATCGCGGGGTTGGTTGGCGTGGCACCTCTGATGCTCTTGCAAGAGGACATCTCGATTGACTGGACCTGGGAGTTCACCGGCGCGATTGGCTATCTGGTGGTGGGCAATTCGCTCATCGCTGTGGGGCTGCTTTTGGCCATGATCCGGGCGGGTGATGTGGCGCGGGTCTCGGCGCTTTTGTACCTCGTGCCGCCTTTGGCCGCGCTCTTGGCTTGGGGGATGTTGGGAGAGGTGATGCCGCCGCTGGCCTGGGCTGGCATGGGTTTGGCGGCGCTGGGCGTGTTTTTGGCGACACGGAAGGTGGGTTGAAAACCCACCCTACAGTGTTAGCCCTTAGTGCAGTGGATGTGGTTAGACGTAGGCTGAGGACGACGCGGATTTGAAGATGTAGGCTGGGGTTTCACCCCGGCACATGTCCGGCTGGCGGGGTGAAACCCCGCCCTACGGCATCACCCTCTGTTCATCCGGTTCTCGATCAGGTCATCCACCACCGCCGGTTCGGCCAGCGTGGAGGTGTCACCCAACGAACCATAATCATTCTCGGCGATCTTGCGCAGGATGCGGCGCATGATCTTGCCGGATCGGGTCTTGGGTAAGCCCGGAGCCCATTGGATGAGGTCTGGCGAGGCAATCGGGCCAATCTCTGTGCGTACCCAGTTGCGCAGCTCGGTCTTCAGCTCATCGGTATATTCCTCACCGCCCATCAGCGTGACGTAGCAATAGATGCCTTGCCCCTTGATGTCATGCGGGTAACCCACGACGGCCGCCTCTGAGACCTTGGAATGCGCGACCAGAGCACTTTCCACTTCGGCCGTGCCCATCCGGTGGCCTGAGACGTTGATCACGTCGTCCACACGGCCCGTGATCCAGTAATAGCCGTCTTCGTCTCTGCGGCATCCGTCACCGGTGAAGTAATAGCCTTTGTAATCCGCAAAATAGGTTTTCATGAACCGCTCATGATCGCCCCAGACGGTGCGCATTTGCCCCGGCCAGCTGTCTTTCATGCAGAGCACGCCCTCGACACCATTGCCCTCGATGATCTCGCCCGTTGTGGGCTCCAACACTACCGGCTCAATCCCAAAGAAGGGACCGCAGCACGAGCCGGGCTTGGCCGCCGTCGCGCCGGGCAGGGGCGTCATCAGGTGACCGCCGGTTTCGGTCTGCCACCAGGTGTCCACGATGGGACAGCGCCCGCCGCCCACGACATCGTTGTACCAATTCCAGGCCTCGGGATTGATCGGCTCGCCCACGGTGCCGAGGATCCGCACCGAGCTGAGGTCGCATTTGGTTACGTAGTCATTGCCTTGCCCCATCAGCGCACGGATGGCCGTGGGGGCGGTGTAGAACTGGTTCACTTTGTGCTTTTCGCAGACCTGCCAGAAGCGGCTGGCATCCGGGTAGGTCGGCACGCCCTCAAACATCAGCGTGGTCGCGCCATTGGCCAGCGGGCCGTAGACGATATAGCTGTGGCCCGTGACCCAGCCCACATCAGCCGTACACCAATAAATGTCGCCCTCGTGGTAATCAAAGACCAGCTCATGGGTCATCGCGGCATAAACGAGATACCCACCGGTGGTGTGCACCACGCCTTTGGGCATCCCAGTGGACCCGGAGGTGTAGAGGATAAAAAGCGGGTCTTCGGCGTTCATCTCTTCGGGCGGGCAGTCTACGTCGACCTTCTCGGCCTCCTCATGCAGCCAGTAGTCCAGACCATCGCGCCATGCGATCTGATCGCCGGTGCGCTTCACAACAAGGCATTTCACCTCGTCAAAGTCATTCAAGAGCGCCTGATTGACATTGTCTTTTAGCTTGGTTGCCTTGCCGCCGCGCGGGGCGGTATCCGCGGTGATGACCACCTTTGCGTCACAGCCATTGACGCGCGCGCCCAGAGCATCGGGCGAGAACCCGGCGAAGACGATGGAATGAATGGCTCCTATCCGCGCACAGGCCAGCATGGCATAGGCGGCCTCCGGGATCATCGGCAGATAGAGCACCACCCGGTCGCCTTTGCCCACGCCCATGGATTTGAGCACATTGGCCATCTTGCAGGTTTGCGCATAAAGCTCTTTGTAGGAGATATGCTGCGCGGGCTCGTTTGGATCATCGGGTTCCCAGATGATCGCCGTTTGGTCGCCACGCGTGGTCAGGTGCCGGTCAATACAGTTGGCGGATACATTGAGCGTGCCATCCTCATACCATTTGATCGAGACATTGCCGAAGCTGTAGTCGACATCCTTCACCTTGGTGTAGGGCTTGATCCAGTCAATCCGCTTGCCATGCTCGCCCCAGAACGCGGCAGGGTCCTTGATCGAGGCGGCATACATTTCTTCATATTTGGCAGCGTCAATATGGGCTTTGGCCGCAAAATCAGCTGCGGGCGCGTAGGTGGTGTCAGACATGGCAGTCCCTCACAGTCGTATTTTAAATTCTTTGTTGCCTGCCCCTCCGTCAGGGAGAGAAATTGGGGGGCAGACCAAGGGCCTTAGATGGCCAAGTATTCAGCGCGCAGCTCTTCGTTTTCCAGCACTTCGTTGGCGGTGCCGTCAAAGACGATGCCCCCGGTGTCCAGAATGATGGCGCGGTCGGCGAGTTCCAGGGCGCGGACAGCATTTTGTTCCACTAGAACCGTCGTGATGCCTTGTTCCTTGATCACACGCAGCGTTTTTTCGATCTCGTCCACGATCACAGGAGCGAGACCTTCATAGGGTTCGTCCAGAAGCAGCACCTTGATGTCGCGCGCAAGTGCACGTGCCACGGCCAGCATCTGCTGTTCGCCGCCTGAGAGAGTCACACCCTCTTGTTTGCGGCGTTCTTCCAGACGCGGGAACAGCTCGTAAATGCGATCCAGTGACCAGCCAACCGGCGGCGCGATTTGCGCCAGCTGCAGGTTTTCCTCAACCGTCAGGCCGGGAATGATGCAACGATCTTCTGGCACAAGCCCTATCCCCGCCGCGGACGCCTGATGCGACGACATCTTGTGCAGGGGCTGGTGATCCAGCCAGATTTCGCCATGGTTCAACTGAGGATTATCCATCCGGGCAATTGAGCGCAGCGTGGTGGTTTTACCGGCCCCATTGCGGCCCAGAAGCGCCAGGATCTCGCCTTCGTGCACATTAAAGGAAATGTCCTGCACAATATAGCTTTCGCCGTAGTAGGATTGCATCCCCCAGACCGACAAAAAGGCGGGTGCGGTTTCGGCGTAGTTCTTGCCTTTGGAAAAGTCAGGTTTGACGTTCATTGTCTTTCTCCCGCTTTACGCCGCTTCGCCGAGATACGCTTCGCGTACCTTGGGATGGCCTTTGATTTTGTCTGGCGTGTCTTCAACAAGGGGGGTGCCCTGCGCCAGTACCGTGATCCGCTCGGCCAAGGAAAACACGACGTGCATGTCGTGTTCGATGATCGCGATGGTGATGTCGCGCTCGTCCTTGATCTGCTTAAGCAGGTCGATGGTGTTGTTGGTGTCGGCCCGCGCCATACCGGCGGTTGGCTCGTCCAGAAGCAAAAGCCGCGGTTCTTGCGCCAGACACATGCCGATCTCAAGTCGCCGTTTGTTACCACGTGACATGGCCGCCGCATGATCATGGCGCGCGTCAGCCAAGCCTAGGCTTTCCAGCATATCCTCCGCCTGGTCCACGATTTCTTTTTCATTCATCGTGCTTTCCAGCGCATGCATCCGAAACGCTCCGTCGCGTTTGGCGAAGATCGGGATCATCATGTTTTCGATCACCGACAAATCTCCAAAGATTTCCGGTGTTTGGAACACACGGCTGATGCCCATCTGGTTGATCTGATAGGGCTTGCGGCCCAGCACAGATTGCCCGTCAAACATCACCGAACCCGTGTCCGGAATGAGCTTGCCGATGAGGCAGTTGAGCAGCGTGGATTTGCCCGCCCCGTTGGGGCCGATGATGGCATGCACGCTGTGCTCTGCCACGCTCAGGTTCACATCGCCCAGGGCCTGCAGGCCGCCGAAGCGTTTGTTGACGTTCTTGACTTCAAGAATACCCATCACTTTGGCTCCTTATTCTGCAGGGGTGGATTGTGTGGCTTCTTCGCCGTCGCCCTTGGCCTTTTTTCGACCAAAGAGCCGGGCGATGCGTTGGCCACCTTCGACAAGACCGCCGGGCAGGAAGATCACCACGGCCATGAAGATAAGGCCAAGGGTCAGGTGCCAGCCTTTGCCGACGAAAGGATAGATGATCGTCACCAGGAAATCCTCGATCCCATCAGGCAGAATGGCAAACCATTCATGCAGGATGTCTTTGTTGATCTTGCTGAGAATGTTTTCCATGTACTTGATCGCACCAGCGCCAAGAACCGGGCCGATCAGTGTGCCGACGCCGCCCAGGATGGTCATCAGAACCACCTCGCCGGAAGCCGTCCAGAACATCCGCTCAGGACCCGCTTGCGTGTCCATCGCCACCAGAAGGCCACCCGCCAGACCAGCATACATGCCGGAGATGACAAAGGCCGCCAAAGTGTAGGGCCGCGCGTTGAGACCGGTGTAATACATGCGTGTCTGGTTCGACTTCACCGCCCGCAGCATGGTGCCGAAAGGCGAGCGGAAGATGCGGATCGCTAGGTAAAAGCTGATCAGCATAAAGAATGCAGCGATGTAGTAGCCCGAATTAAAGGTAAAGAGCCAATCGCCCACGCCCAGTTCAAAGCTGGTGCGCATGTCCATACCAAAGAGGTTGGCGCGCCCAATCTCGCCCGGTTCCAGATTGGACAGCATCGGACGGTCGGTGGATTTGATCTGCAGCCCGGTTTCACCGCCGGTGATCGGCGTCAGAACCGAATAGGCCAGGGCATAGGACATCTGCGCAAAGGCCAGCGTCAGGATCGAGAAGTAAATGCCTGAACGCCGAAGTGAGATGTAGCCCACTGCGAGTGCAAAGATACCTGCAAAGATCACACCCATGATGATCGCGGGGATCACGTTGAGGGTGACAAGCTTCATCATCCAGATCGCAGCGTAAGAGCCGACACCGAGGAAGGCGGCGTGACCGAAGCTGAGATAGCCGGTGAGGCCGAAGAGGATATTGAACCCGATGGCAAAGATGCCGAATATCACAAAGCGCTGCATCAGGTCAGGGTAGCCTGCGTTGAAGGTTTCTCCCAAAGCGCTTTCAGCAGGGAAAGGGTTGAGGATGAAGGGGGCCAACATTGTCAGCACCACAACAATCATCAAAAGGCGAAAATCTTTCTTTTCGAGACCCAGCATGGCTTAGTCCTCCATCACGCCCTTGCGGCCCATAAGGCCCCGAGGACGGGTCAACAGAATGATGATCGCCACCAGGAAGATGATGATCTGATTGAGGCCGGGCAGCACTTCGAGCACTTCACCCATCGAGGCAAAGGCTTCGAGCACTCCCAGGAGGAAACCCGCGAGCACGGCACCGGGCAAAGAGCCCATGCCGCCGACAACCACCACAACGAAGCTGAGGACCAGGAAGTCCATGCCCATGTGATAGTTGGGTGAGTTGATCGGCGTGTACATCACACCGGCCAGCCCTGCGACAGCTGCCGCGAGACCGAACATAAGTGTGAAGCGGCGGTCGATGTTGATGCCCAGAAGCTGCACGGTTTCGCGGTCGGCCATGCCGGCGCGGACTACCATGCCAAAGGTGGTGAATTGCAGGAACGCAAAGACGCCGCCGATGAGCAATGCGCCAAAGGCAAAGTAGATGATCCGCCAGTACGGGTAGATGATTACATTGGGGTCGAACCCGAGCATTGCACCAAAGTCGAATGATCCGCTGAAAGCCGCAGGGGCAGGGGTTGGGATCGGGTTGGCGCCATAGAACGCTTTGATGATCTCTTGCAGAACAATCGCCAGACCAAAGGTGACAAGGATCTGGTCGGCGTGGGGGCGTTTGTAGAAATGCTTGATCAGGCCGCGTTCCATCACGATGCCGACAAGCACCATAATGGGGATAGAAAACAGAATAGCCAGTGGGACAGCCCAGTCGATGATTGCGGCTCCGGTTTCGGCCCCGAACCAGTCGTTCATGTAGGGGACCTGAACTTGCGCAGGATTGCCGAGGAAGTCGGTTTTGGTCTCGTCAATCACGGTGCGCGACAGTTTGAGCAGCTGGCTCAGTGTCACAGCGCAGAACGCGCCAATCATGAAAAGCGCACCATGCGCGAAGTTCACCACACCAAGCGTGCCGAAAATCAGCGTCAGTCCGAGCGCGATCAGCGCATAGGCTGACCCTTTGCTCAGCCCGTCAAGAGTTTGCAGTATCGTCGCTTCGACACCAAAGAGCATCACGACGACGGCGAAAAACGCCACGATAGCGCCCAAGACGCTTGCGGTCGTAGTGATATTGCTACGAGAGTTGTCCATAGTCCCACCTATTGAGTTCTGTACGGAGCCAGTCACGCCTGGGTCAGATCACACTGTCCGGCATGTGGGGAGGCAGGGGCGGAAGCCGCCCTTGCCAATCTTTTCTGGTACGCTTATGCGCCTGGGTTACAGGAGCCCAAGGAAGCCTCGGCACCGCCCATTTGCGGGTGATCAGGGGCGTAAGTCACCTGATCGACCGGAGTCACCTCAACGATTTCGAGAAGGTCGAATTCGCTGTCTGGGTTCTCCTTGCCCTTCACAACCAGAACATCCTTGAAGCACTGGTGGTCTTCGGCGCGATAGAGCGTCGGACCATTGCCCATGCCGTCGAACTCGAAGCCTTCGAGAGCTTCAACAACCGCACATGGGTTGAAGGAGCCAGCACGTTCCACAGCATCCGCATAAAGCAGAGCCTGAACATATGTGGTGTGTGCAGCCTGTGACGGCGGGAAGCCATACTTGGTGCCGAAGGACTTAACGAACGCTTTGGAGCCTTCGTCCTGCAGCGACCAGTGCCAGTTTGTCGAACCAAAGATGCCTTTGACGTTGGCACCCGCACCTTTCGCCATCAGGCGAGAGTAAAGTGGAACGATGATCTGGAAGTCTTTGCCGTTCACCTGCTTGTCACGCAGACCGAACTGAACCGCGTTGGTCAGCGAGTTCACCATGTTGCCGCCGTAGTGGTTCAAAACCAGCGTGTCGGCACCCGACTGCAGAACCGGTGCAATGTAGGACGAGAAGTCAGTTTGTGTCAGCGGTGTTTTCACAGCTGCAACCGTTTCCCAGCCCATAGCCTCAGTCGAAGCTTTCACAGCTTCTTCTGTGGTGTAGCCCCAGTTGTAGTCAGCGGTCAGGTGATAGGCCTTACGGTCCGTACCATATGCGTTTGCAAGCACCGGTGCGAGAGCGGCACCTGACATGTAGGAGTTAAAGAAGTGGCGGAAGCCATTGGCTTTGCGGTCTTTACCCGTTGTGTCGTTGGAGTGCGTAAGGCCCGCCATAAAGATAACGCCGGCCTCTTGGCAGAGCGCCTGAACGGCAACAGCCACACCGGAGCTTGAACCGCCGGTGATCATGATGGCGCCGTCTTTTTCGATCATCGACTTGGCCGAGGCACGTGCCGCATCCGCTTTGGTTTGCGTGTCGCCTGTGACGTATTCCACTTTCTTGCCCAGAATGCCGTTGCCTTGCAGGGCTTTGGACGAGAAGGTGTTCATCATGCCGCCGTCGCCGCCGCCATTGAGATGCTCAACCGCCAGCTCATAAGCGCGCAGTTCGTCTGCACCCTCATCAGCATAAGGGCCGGTTTGAGGCACGTTGAAGCCCAGTGTCACGGAGCCGCCAGTGGGTTCGTTGGTGAAGGCCGCTGCGGATTGTGCCGTGAAAATCGTCGGCAGAGCAACGCCTGCACCGGCAACAGCGCCGGTCTTCAGAAGCCCACGACGTGTGAGATCAGTTTTTGACATTTAGATCCTCCCTAGTGTCAAACGGCGAAGAAGGCCGAGTAGAAGACGATCTTCTCCACCGTCTCTTCGCCACGCACTGAAGTGCAAAGGCATTATCGCAGGTCGAAAGAAAATCAGGCAACAAGGGCCTTCAGCGAAACAATAATTTTGTAAATAAATTGCACAAACGGAAGGGAAATATTGTAAATTTCTTTCTCTGACGCTAGGGAAAGTAAAGGTTTTGAGGGATAAAGCGAAATGCTGGACCGCAGCATGGTGGGCACGCGCATCCGGCAAAGACGGGTGATGACCGGTTTGAAACAGGCCGAGTTGGCCGAACGCGCCGGGATTTCGGCGTCCTATCTCAATCTCATTGAACACAACCGCCGACGAATCGGTGGGCGCACATTGCTCCAGATCGCTCAGGTGCTTGAGGTCGAACCGTCCCTTTTATCCGAAGGCGCCGGGGCGCAGCTTTTGGCAACACTCAAGGAGGCCGCTGCCGGGCGATCAGACGCGGCGCTGGACGCAAGAGCAGAGGCCAATCCGGAGCTCGACCGGATTGAAGAATTCGCCGGGCGTTTTCCTGGATGGGCGGCGCTTTTGGCGAGTTTGACTCAACGCTGCGAGGATATGGAACAGACGATCACCGTTTTGACCGAACGACTGGCGCATGACCCACAGCTTGCCGAAGCGCTGCATGAGGTCATCTCGACCGCCACCTCCATTCGCGCCACCGCTGCCATTCTGGCCGAGACACGTGAACTGGAACCCGAGTGGCAAATGCGCTTTCATCGTAACATCAACGAAGATGGCTCGCGGCTGGCCGAGGGCGCTGAAGCGCTGATGCACTATCTGGAAGCTGCGCCAGACACGAGCGCGGATATTCGGTCACCACAGGATGAGCTGCACGCGTTTCTTGAGAGCCATGGGTTTCATTTTTCACAGCTCGAAGGCTGGGGCGCGGCACCGCGGGTTGATGCAATTGTCGAAAACAGTGCCGAACTTCGAACAGGTCCGGCACAAGAGCTCGCCCGTGCTGTTCTGCGCCAATATGTAGAGGACGCCCGCGCGTTGCCATTGGATGACATGCGTCGCTACTTGGATCGGAATGCGCCGAAGCCAGATGTCATCGCCGCCCAAAGCCAGCAGCCTCTGGGCCGTGTTTTCCGTCGTCTTGCGAATTTACCCGAGGACATGGTCGACCCGGTTGGTCTCATCACGATTGATGGGGCGGGGGCAATATTGCTCAGAAAGCCCGTTTTGGGGTTTTCCGTGCCGCGCAACGGTGCAGCCTGCACGCTTTGGCCGATTTATGATTGCCTGGCCCAGCCCGGCAGGCCGCAGCGTCAGATTCTGCGCCAAGGCGATGTGCGCCTTGAGGCGTTGGCTGTGGCGGAAGAATTTGTGCCCGCACGTTTCGATCGCGGCCCTTTGATACGAGCACATATGTTGCTTGTGCCGGTGGAACCTGGCCACGCAACAGCTGCGGCACGCGACGTTGGCGTGACCTGCCAAATTTGTTCGATGGGAGAGTGTCAGGCGCGGCGCGAACCATCGATTTTATCGTCAGGGCTGTAACGCACATCAGGTGAAGTGGTTTTGACTCGGTGCCCTAGTTTGGTGATAGTCGGTTCTGCGCCATTGGGACCGCAAGGTGCGTTGGGCGTCAACTGATCGGAGGGAGGCCGGTTGGATGGGAAAGAAAGTCCTGCTGATCGAGGATGAGCAAAACATCATCGAAGCTGTCAGTTTTATACTGTCGCGCGACGGTTGGGATGTAAAAACACATTCCAACGGGCATGACGCCATGGATGCGGTGCGCGCACGAGAGCCCGACATTGTCATTCTCGATGTCATGTTGCCAGGCAAAAGCGGGTTCGACATCCTGCGTGAAATTCGAGCGGACCAGGGGCTTATCGAGTTGCCTGTGCTGATGTTGTCGGCGCGTGGACAGGCCAAGGATGTCGAAATGGCGGAACATGCAGGGGCAAACCAATATATGACCAAACCGTTCTCGAACACCGAAGTGCTTGAGGCTGTGCGCAACCTGGTGCCGTCATGAGCCGGGAACCAAGCCCACTTTTTGTTGCCAAGCGCACCTATCACGGCCGGCGCATGGCCGACACCGCGCGGTTCCTGCCCATCTTTGGAGCAGGGCTTTTCTTGTTGCCATTGCTCTGGAAAACACCTGCTGAGGACGGCGGGACCGGTACGGTTCAGGTCATGCTCTATGTCTTTCTGGTCTGGATCTTTTTGATCGGTGCCGCGGCGATCTTGTCGCGACGTATTCCCAGAACCGACAGCAACGCCTCTGAGACTGAGCAAGGGTAGAGGCGCGCCATGGCGACGCTCAACATTCTAGTCTTGGCTAGCCTGCTCTATGTGGCGCTTCTGTTTGTGGTGGCTTTTGCCGCCGACAGCGCCGCGCAGCGCGGCAGGGGAAGGTGGCTGGGTTCGCCTTTGATTTATACTCTGTCCCTGTCAATCTACTGCACGGCCTGGACCTTCTATGGTGCGGTTGGGTTCGCGGCGCGCTCGGGGCTGGAATTCGTGACAATCTATTTAGGGCCCACATTGGTCATGATTGGCTGGTGGTGGACCCTGCGAAAAATGGTACGTGTGGGTCGAAGTCAACGGATCACTTCCATTGCTGACCTGATCTCGTCGCGATTTGGCAAATCCAACGCGCTGGCGGTGTTTGTCACAGTTCTGGCTGTGATTGGGACAACACCATACATTGCATTGCAGCTTCAATCCGTCACGCTGTCTTATGCGGCTTTCGCGGATTTTGGGGCCAGCGATGGCGAACAGATCAACCAGAACCTGACGGCCTTTTGGGTCGCGGCGGGTCTTGCAGTGTTCACCATCATATTCGGGACGCGCAACCTTGATGCAAATGAGCGTCACCATGGTCTTGTCATGGCCATCGCCTTGGAAGCGGTGGTCAAGCTCTTTGCCCTTTTGGCAGTGGGCGTGTTTGTCGTCTGGGGGCTGGCCGGAGGTCTCGACGCCACGTTGGACCGGATCGAGGCTTCGGCCATCGCGCGTTGGGATGTGCCGGGGTCGCGCTGGGTCGGGCTGACGCTTTTGTCGGCAGCAGCCTTCATGTGTCTGCCGCGCATGTTTCAGGTCATGGTGGTCGAGAACGACGACGAGCGCCATTTACGCACGGCGTCCTGGGCCTTTCCGGCTTACCTCATGTTGATGAGCCTGTTTGTCGTGCCCATTGCGGCCATCGGTCTTGATATCATGCCCCAAGGCAGCAACCCGGACCTGTTCGTTCTGACCTTGCCCTTGTCCGAGGGGCGCGACGGTTTGGCCATCTTGTCTTTCCTTGGCGGATTCAGCTCGGCCACATCCATGGTGATTGTCGCCGCGATTGCCCTTTCGACCATGGTTTCGAACCACGTGGTCATGCCCGTCTGGCTATGGATGACCGGTGGTTCGGCGATGATCTCCGGCGACGTGCGTCACGTTGCAATGCTGGCCCGACGACTCTCTATCGCGGTCATCCTGTTTTTGGGGTACCTCTATTTCCGCCTCTCAGGCAGCGGCGCGGCGCTCGCGGCTATCGGATTGATCTCCTTTGTCGGTGTGGCTCAATTCCTGCCGGCACTGCTGGGTGGCCTTTTTTGGCGCGGTGCCAATCGTAAGGGTGCTCTGGCGGGTCTCGCCACGGGCTTTGCCATCTGGGCCTATTGCCTCTTTCTGCCAAGCTTTGGTCCCTTCATGCTCATGCCGCAGGCGGTGCTTGATCAGGGACTACTGGGCATCAGCTGGCTCAGGCCACAGGCGCTCTTTGGCACAGAAGGGCTTAGCCCGGTGGTGCATGCCTTTATGTGGAGTGTGTCGCTGAACACGTTGGTCTTTTTCATCGTCTCTGTATTCAGCTTTCCTCAGCCCGTAGAAAGGCTGCAAGGTGCGCAATTCGTCAATGTGTTTGAACATTCCACCACCAGCGGCGGTTGGCGCGGTGGTCAGGCGCAAAGCGAAGACCTTTTGATCATGTCACAGCGCATCATGGGCGCTGGTGAGGCGCAGGGACTGTTTTCGAATGCTGCAAAAGCCCAGGGCATCGGTGGGTCTCTTCCCGAACCCACACCGGAGTTTTTGGGAGAGCTGGAGCGCGCTATGGCCGGATCGGTCGGGGCTGCCACAGCACATGCCATGATCAGCCAGATCGTGGGACGTGCCACCGTGTCCGTCGAAGACTTGATGGCGGTGGCGGACGAAACCGCGCAGATCATGGAGTATTCCAGCGAGTTGGAAGCCAAGACCGAAGAACAGGAGCGCACCGCCCGACAGCTCAGACAGGTGAATGAAAAGCTGACGCAAATCTCGGTGCAAAAGGACGCCTTCCTGAGCCAGATCAGCCACGAGCTTCGCACGCCGATGACGTCGATCCGCGCGTTTTCGGAAATCCTGCGCGATACCGAGGATATGAGCGAGGATGAGCAGAGCCGCTACGCCTCGATCATTCATAATGAAGCAATTCGGTTGACACGGCTATTGGATGACTTGCTCGACCTCAGTGTTCTGGAAAACGCGCAGATTGTGCTCAACCTGCAGACCGCGACTTTGTCGGATTTGTTGGATCGATCCGAAATTGCCGCAGGCATGGGCGACGGTGTGATCAAGGTTGTCCGAACACTCGACGCCCATGACATAGAGCTCTACACAGACACCGACCGGTTGGCTCAGGTGTTCATCAATATCATGTCGAATGCCCGCAAATATTGTGATGCCGAGAGCCCCGAATTGCACATCACCTCGCGTGTCGAGGATGGTGTCGTCACAATCACGTTTGCGGACAACGGAACGGGCATCCCCGCCGACAAGCAGGGCACGATTTTTGAAAAATTTGCACGCGTGAGCGAAACCAAGGCGGGGGGTGCTGGGCTTGGACTTGCGATCAGCCGCGAAATCATGGCGCGGTTGGGTGGCAGTATCCAATATATGCCGGGTCAGACAGGTGCCGCATTTCGGGTCAGTCTGCCGTTGAGCGCCGAAAGCGCCGCTCAGGCCGCGCAATAGCATCTTTGAGATATATCTCAGAGGCTTAGGCACCTCACCATCGACACATGCTGCCCGCTAATCCCATGAGGCTTTGATCTTTCTTAACCAAATTGGCATTAGTGTCCTGCCAAAGTTGCGATTTCACCAGCGGCGGAGGCCATGAGCGAAGACACCGCAGACTCAGTTATCCATCGCAAAGCACAGGCGGCGCGCGATGGATTTGACGCGCGCGAGATGTCGCCGGCCAAGGCGCTGCGCCTAGCTTTGGCGAAATCGGCTGCGCGCTTGATGGGGCTTGCGCTTGCGGTGCGCACTGTCGAGCAGACCACGCTGCCCTTGTCGCAGTTGGAAGACAGGATGGGCGACGACGGGATTCTCATTCTCCTCGATGGCCCCGATCAGGCGCTTGGCGTGATGCGCCTTGACCTGCAAATGGTCGCCGCACTCATCGAAATGCAGCTCAAAGGCCGGGTGATGGAGGGCGCGGCTGAAGCTCGGCCATTCACTCACACCGACGCGGCTATTGCCCAACCGCTCATCAACGCAGTCTTGGACGGGCTTGATGAAACCCTGAAGGAGGCCGAGATCACTGAGTGCGCTCGCGGGTTTCGCTTTGGAGACCGGGTCGCTGACGCGCGCAGCCTTGCCCTGGCTCTCAGCGAACCTGAATTTGATCACTTCCGGCTGAACCTAGATCTTGCTGGTGGGGCCAAATCGGGTGTGCTGGATTTGGTTTTGCCAAAACGACCATCCAATCCCAAAACAGAAGGAGGGGTAGAGGGCGGAGACCGCGCCGAAAAACTCGAACAAAACGCGTTGAACGCGCCTGTCACGCTGGATGCGGTTCTTGGGCGCATGCGCGTGCCGCTACAGGATGTGTGCGACTGGACGCTGGGCACGATTTTGCCGCTTTCACATGAAACGCTGATCGAAGCACGGCTTTTGGCGGCTGGTAGGCATTTGGTGGCACATGTCAAACTTGGCCAACTCAATGGATTTCGTGCGGTGCGTCTGGTGGATGAAAGTGCCGAGCGCGAATATGCACGACCCGAATTGGCCCCCGAGGAAGACCTGGCAGCGCAGGCGCTTGACCTGGGGTCTGACCCGCTTGTGGATTTGTCGCCTCTGCCATCGCTCGAAGACAATGCACCCCCGCACCACCGGAAATCGGGACTGCAGGGACTGGGAGCGATCTTGAGGATTTGACCCAGCTAGAAACCCCTGTTTTGGGGGTGTTGGGCGATGCCGATGCGCCGATGGACAAAGACGAGGATATCGACCTGGATGAACTGCTTGCCGCCTCTGCGTTGCCGACGCCCGCAGAATAGGTGCGTCTGTACAGGCTGTTTCAAAGTTTGTTAAGCGGCACCTTGAGCACGACATCGCCCTGATCATCGGCGGGGGGCATTTTTCCCGCGCGCATATTGATCTGTAGCGATGGGATGATCAGCTTGGGCATCGGCAGCTTTGCATCCCGCGCATCTCGCATCGCAACAAAGCTTGCGCAATCCTGCCCGCCGCCGACATGCACATTGCGTGCTTTCTGCTCGGCCACAGTGGTTTCCCAGGCATAGTCTTCGCGGCCCGGGGCCTTGTAGTCATGGCCAACGAAAACGCGGGTTTCATCCGGCAGGCTAAGGATCTTCTGGATTGAGCGAAAAAGCATCTCTGAAGACCCCCCGGAAAGTCGCAGCGCGCGGTTCCGAAATCCGGCATGAAAAGCGTATCGCCCACAAAGGCAGCATCCCCGAGCAGAAAGGTCATACAAGCAGGTGTGTGCCCCGGCGTGTGCATCACATCCCCGCGCAACTGCCCCACGGCAAAGCTGTCGCCTTCGACAAAGAGGCGGTCAAACTGTGAGCCGTCGCGCTGAAATTCGGTGCCTTCATTGAACACCTTGCCAAAGGTATCCTGTACCGTGGTGATCTGGTCGCCGATGCCAATCTGTCCGCCGACGCGCTCTTGGATATACGGCGCGGCCGAAAGATGATCGGCATGGACATGCGTTTCCAAAAGCCATTCAACCTTGAGACCTTGTTTCTCAATATGTGCAATGATTGCGTCGGCTGAACGCGTGTCTGTGCGACCAGATGCATAGTCAAAATCCAGGACGGAATCGATCACGGCACAGGCGTGTCCGGTCGGGTCCTTGACCACGTAAGAAATCGTATTTGTCTGTTCATCGAAGAAAGCTGAGACGTCAGGCTGCACGGCGCGCTCCTTTTTTCTGCACAGTATTTAGGCACTTATCCGCAGTCTACGCGATTTCCAGCGAAACTGTCATGACAATGTTGCGTCTGGCATGGCATATTGGCGACACACTGCACAACCACGGGCATATTTGCATGGTTTTCGGGGGCGACCAGCCGTGGCAGGAGGGAGGAGTATATTTTATGGATCGTCTGTCTGACGAAATATCCGAATTGCACACGCGTATATTAGAAACTGCCGAAGACTCTCGTTATCTTTTGCAGCCCAGCTTGGCGGGATTGTTGAACCGAATGAAGGCACAAGGTCACGAGATTCCCAAAGACCTTCGCAAGCTTCATGACGAATTGACAGACGCCGCTATTGAGGCACAGTTCGACAACATGCCGGTCTGAATTTTCGCCTTTGGACGCGAAAGCATTGCGTAACGCTTCGTTTCAGCGTGTAATCGTAACAAGTCGCGTGCAAAGGCGGCATGACACGGAACGAGGCGACGAGTGGCGTCGGAGGTACATTGCAGTATTGAAAACGGCGTAGCTGTGCTCTGCATGACGCGCGGAGCGGAGAATGCGTTGGTGCGCGATATGCGCGCAGAGCTGAGCGCCGCCGTGGCTCGCGCTGTGGCTGACGAAACGGTTCTGGGCCTTGTACTGACAGGGCTGGGTCGCGGGTTTTCCTCTGGCATCGACATTGAGGAATACAATCAAGAATTGCAAAGCCCTTGGATCACAGAGCTGTGCCAAGAGATTGAAGACGCTCCAAAACCTGTGGTCGCCGCACTGCACGGATCTGCACTGGGAGCGGGGTTTGAACTCGCCCTGGCCGCACATGCACGGGTCGCAAAAACTGGCACAGCAGTGGCGTTGCCAGAGGTGCGATTGGGCCTGTTGCCCGGTGGGGGCGGCACCCAACGGTTGCCGCGCCTTGTCGGAGCACAGGGGTCTTTGAAGATGATCTTGTCCGGTCAGATTTTTAACGCTGAGGACCAGATGCTCGCGCCGGTCTTTGCACATATTGTGCCCGATGATCCCATGTCCGCGGCCATCCAATTGGCGCGGCAACTGGCGCAGGCCGGTGTCTGGGGCAAATCCTCAGACTCAACACACGGGTTCAGCGACCCCACCGGATACCAGCGCGCTATACAGTCGGTCCGCCGCAAGCTGACCGAAGATGAGCGACTCGAGGCAGATATTCTGCGGTGCATTGAGGCGGCACAACTATTGCCGTTTGACCAAGCCATTCAATTGGAACGGACCTTGTTTGAAGCGCGGCGCATCTCGTCCTCTTCGCGCGGCATCCGCCATGCCTTCGCCGCCGAACGACGCGCGCGCGCGATGCCGGACCTGACGGGTATCATTCCAAAGGAGATCGAGAAGGTGGTGGTTGTGGGTACCGCCCCAACTCAGGCGGATCTGGTGGTGGCGGCGCTCAATCGCGGCAAGTCGGTGTCGATCCTCACATCAGAATCTGTTGCAGCTGAACAGATCGCGTCACGGGTGCGCGACATTTACCAAACCGCGCTGGAACGGGGACGGATTGATATAATTGATCGCGATACGCGTCTGCGTGAACTGAGCGCCAGCGATGATCGCAGCGTTATTTCGGACGCGGATCTGGTGCTTGACAGCGGCGGCGTGGTCATTGCGCATACCAAGGTCAAGCCTGACACCGCCTGGTGTGTCTTGGACGAAGCTCTTTATAGCACCGAGCGCGCCGAACAGGTGGGGCACCCGACCATGGCGCTCCGGATCTATCGGCCTGCCTATATTCCGCGCCTGGCCGAACTTGCGACCAACGCCGACAGCCCGACCGACGCTGTGGCGCGTGCCGTCACCTATTTCTCAGGACAGGGCGCCACCGTGTTGCGTACAACCGAACGCCCGGGTCTTTTGGGGCATCGTTTGATGTATGCGCTGGAGCGTGCGGCACTGGTTCTGGTGCGGGCAGGGGCCGATCTGTTTGAAACAGATGAGGCCGCCGAAGCATTGGGCTTTGTGCGTGGCCCCTTCAGGTCAATGGAAACGCAGCGCCTGGAGCAAGCATCACAACGTATTCGACGTATTATGGGTCCCGGCACAGAGGCACCTGAACTTGGATTGCTGGAGGCGCGCGCCGCCCTGATGGCTTCGGGCAATGCCGCCGGAACGGGCTTTTATGCTGCACATGAAGACAAAGTTCTGCCCGACCCGGCCGTGCGCAACTGGCTCGACACATGGCGCACCGGACAGAGTGATGTGAGGACGGATTTATCCAATATCGAAGGTCGGTCGTTGCAGCTTGCCCTGCACGCCGCCTTCGTCAATCAAGCCGTTGCGATGATGGAGGCGGGCGATGTGCTGCGCGCCTCTGATATCGATCTGTGCATGGTCAAAGGGTATGGATTTGCCCGGACACGCGGCGGCCCCCTGCTGTGGGCCGATATTCAAGGGCTCTTGCCGCTCTTGCGCACGATGAAGGCTCTGACGCCATTGTGCGACATTTGGCGACCGCATCCCAAGATCGAGGACATGGTCAAAAACGGAGAGCGGTTCTTCAGCTGAACGCGATGCCGAGCACCACCATCATCAGGCCAAACATCGACAAAAACAGAGCGCCGGTGTTGATCGGTACGACCTTCTGAAGCTCTGCGCGCAGCGCATCATCCGAAAGCCCTGCTTTGCGCGCCTTCATCACCCGCAGGATGCACCAGATCAAAAGCGCCAGCCCACCCAACGTCACCGCGGCCCCCAGCCAGATCAGAATGTCCATGGCGCCCGTCCTTGTCCTCGCCGTCACAATCGAGCGCCTAGTGCATCTATTGTCTGACTGCAAGACGTGGCCGCAATTCGGGGCTTGCGAGACCGGGTCACCGGAGGTAGGGAAAGGCCCTGTCGTAAGCGGAGATAGATATGGACGACCAAACGCCCGTAACCGAAAACAGCTATCGCGTAACCGCAGATGAGCTGCGCCAGTTTATCGAGCGTTTTGAACGCCTTGAGTCAGAGAAAAAAGACATCGCCGACCAGCAAAAAGAGGTGATGGCCGAGGCCAAGGCGCGCGGCTATGACACCAAGGTCATGCGCAAGGTCATTGCCCTTCGCAAACGTGACAAGGATGATCTGGCCGAAGAAGAGGCCGTGCTGGACATGTATAAGGAAGCGTTGGGAATGTAGCCGCCCGATCAGGGCGCAATCATGTTCACGCCCGAGACGCGAGCGACTTCGTGAACATCGTCGTCATAGATGTCCGACAGGTGGTCAATCAACGCTTCGGACCAACCGGGCAAGTCCAGCTCTTCCTCGATTTCCTCTTCCTTCACGAATTTGTCCAGGAACGCCACGATCACGCGACGTTTTTGAATTTCTGTCATGTCCGGTTGCCCGGCCATGTAGGTTTCAAACCGCTGCATGCCAATCTCGGTCATGATTTCCTTCAGCAAAAGGAATTCGCCAGTGAAGCTTGCGTTGGGATCGAGCCCCGCCATTTCCCGTACAACCTGACCCCAGATGAGCGGCGTGTCCTCGTTACACCAGATTGTCATCGGCATGTCAGGATGCGACTCGCGCAGGCGCCGCACCATATCTGTCCAGCGAAACGTGCTTGGATCCACACCATTGAGCATATCTTCCATGGTCTCAAACGGTGTCTTGGGCAAAATTGCCGGAAAAAAGGTGGCCAGATCGCGCAGGCCAACAAAGAACTCGATGTCATCATTGGGAAAAATCTGGCGAAACGCCTCCATCCGTGCAGAAGCCTGTGGATAAAGCTGCCCCTGACCCACGGCCATTTTCTGAGTTCCGAAGAACCCCTGGTTGGACAGGACAAGTCGATCTGCTGAATGATCGTGATTGATCGTATCCAGCACAATATCGCGCGCCTCCTCGTTGATCCCTGATTTCATCGCGGCATTTAGGATGTCGCGCAGAAGCTTGCGATAAACGCGCGGGTCAGGCACATCCGTGCCAATCGCCGACAGACGTTCTTTGTTGTCCAGCAGGCACTGAATGAGCCTGTCATCGTCTGTCATGTGCGCGCCCGCGTGAATGACGACCTGCATGTTTGCCCCTCGGGATCGTTTGTCTGGGAATATACCGGCTTTGACGGCCATGAAAACCGGATTCACATTGCCGCGCAAAGAAGGCGTTTTTCATCTTGCAGAATGCGTCCGAGATGCGTAATCAGGCGCCCGTGCCCCTATAGCTCAGCTGGTAGAGCAACTGATTTGTAATCAGTAGGTCCGCGGTTCGAGTCCGTGTGGGGGCACCATTTCACAACTTTCGCAGCAAGCCGTTATCCGGCGTGACCGATTTCTTTCAGCCGTTGTTGCAGGAATTCGCCGGCGGTTTGTGTGGCAAGCTGAACCTCGGGGCGCGGATGCATGAAGAGTGGTAGGGAGTAGCGGGCGCGGTTGTCCTGTTTGGGTGGATTGATCACGCGGTGCACCGTGGAGGGATAGTATCCGCGGCTGGCCTGCTCGAGCATATCGCCTGCATTGACGTTGATATATCCCGTCCCGCAGGGGATGTCGTGCCAATCACCGTTGACATCCTGTGCCTGAAGTCCCGGCTCTGACCCGGTGACCAAAAGCGTGATCAGATTGATATCGCCATGGGCGGCGGCGCGCACTTCGCCCGGTTCGACATCATCGGGCAGGGGCGGGTAGTGCAGCACGCGCAGCAGGTGATCTTCCGAGTTTTTGACCATCTCGGTGAAGGGCATCGACAGGTTTTGTGCCACATCTTGAGGTGTCACCTGGTCCAGCCAGCCCAGAAGGGTTTCGCCCAATCCTATGAGGCTCGCATGAAATTTTCGTGTCACAGCGGCGCAGTCGGGTGGCACATCGCGAGACTGGTAGACGTGGAAAAACTCCTTGAGGTCTTTTTGCGTGCGCCCCGAGGCATTCTCAGACTTGTAGCCGAAATATCCAGCCGGATCAGACGCAGGCGTGGCGTCTTCATGCTTGGCGGTATCGGCAAAGTATTTTGACCAAACATCATACATGTCCGAGATTTCACGCATATCAATGTCGTGGTCTTTTATCACAGCAAACCCGGTGCCGCGCAGGGACTTGGCGAAAAGCTCCGGCGCATTGGGATCATCTGGACTGATGGCGAGAACTTCGAAGGTGGCCATGGGGCGTTTTCCAGTCAGGGCGTGGGATGCAAGAGCTTTGACTGAACGATACCGGCAGTAGGGGCCGGTTCAAGGTCAAATTTTCCGAATGTTTCTGCAAGTTCATTCGGCACTTCGGCGACGATCCATTCAAACCAGCGCGTATTGGCCTTATGTTATTGTGAACCAAAAGCAGGTCGCTCAAAGGGCGGCGCGGTCAAGACATACGAAAGGCAGAACATGGCCAAGGCATATGGGCGTAGCAAACGGCATGAAAAAGCGATCAACCTCGCACTGCAGGGCGGCGGGTCTCATGGCGCGTTCACCTGGGGCGTGCTGGACCGGATGTTCGAAGAAGACCGGCTTTGGATTGAAGGCATCAGTGGCACCTCCGCCGGGGCGATGAATGCGGTTGTGGCCACCCAGGGCATGTATGACGACGGTGCGCGCGGGGCGCAGGTGGCGTTGGAAGAGTTCTGGCACGCCGTGAGCCGGGCCGGGCAGCTCAGCCCGATCAAACGGACGCCATGGGATATGGCGTCTGGCTCGTGGTCGTTGGACAATTCCCCCGGCTATCTCTGGATGGACTTGCTGAGCCGCATGGCCTCGCCTTATGATCTTAACCCTTTGGGTTACAATCCGTTGCGCAATCTGGTCGAGGATTTTGTCGATTTCGACAAAGTGTCGGGTTGCGATGACATGGGGCTCTATATTTCGGCCACTAATGTCGAAACGGGCCATGCACGGGTGTTTCATCGTCACGAGATCACGCTGGACGTGGTTATGGCCTCTGCCTGTCTGCCACATCTTTTCAAGGCGGTGGAAATCGACGGCGTGCCCTATTGGGATGGCGGGTTTATGGGCAATCCGGTGTTGTTTCCCTTTATCGACCATTCACCAAGCCCTGATATCCTGATTGTTCAGATCAACCCTTTGAAACGCCCCGGCACTCCGGAACGTGCGCGTGACATTCAGAATCGTTTGAATGAGATCACGTTCAACGCGTCCATGCTGCGGGATGTGAAAACCATCGATCTCATCGACGGTTTAATCGAGGACGGACAGCTTTCTGAAGAGCAGTTCCGCCGGATTTACCTTCATATGATCGACGGATGCGACGACATGCTGGCACTTGATGCGTCCTCCAAGCTCAATTCGGAATGGGCTTTCTTGTGCCATTTGCGTGATATTGGGCGGGCGCACGCCGACCGGTGGCTGAAGGCGAATTTCGATCAGATCGAAGTGACATCCACGCTTGATGTGGAGGCTTTGTTTGGTGAGGTTGGCAGCGTCGGTGAGAGCAACGTTCTGGAACTCGACGCAGAGCGTGCGGCGCGGGGCCAATAAACTGAAAAGCCCCCCAAGGGCTGCGCCTTGAGGGGCCATGCTTTAGGGCTCAGGTCCAGTTAGAACCGGAATGTGCCGCGCAACTGGATGGTTGTGGCTTCCACGTCGATCGCTGTGGAATTGAAGTTGTCAAACTCGTGGTAGAGGAGTTCGCCACCGAGCGAAAACTGATCGCTGATCAAATGCTCATAGCCTGCACCGATGAAGTAGCCGTCATCATCGCCGAGCGTGCTCGTATCAGCATTGGCATAGCCACCGGTCGCATAAAGCAAACCGTTGCCAATTTTGTAGCCGCCCCGCAGTTTCACGCGGAATACGTTTTCGACAGAGACACCTGGTGCAAGGCCGATATCGGCAAAGTCATAGTCAAGCCCAGCTCCGACGACCCAATTGCCCAGATCATAGTCGTAGCCTGCCACGAAGCCGCCAATGATGTCATCGCCATCTACCCCGGCGACATTGGTGTCAACATTCGCATAACCAAGCTGGCCGCCGACGTAAAACCCGGTCCAGTTCGGAGTTGTGGCCACAGGCGCAGCAGGTGTGAGCACAGGGTCTTCAGCAGGTGCAACAGTATTTCCGGCAAACGCCATATTTGCAGCCAGCAAAGATGCCACTGCGGGTAATGTATATTTGGTCATAATCTATCCTCTTTTTGGCGCTGCCTCCTTTCCGGAGGCGGTCACTAACCCAAATACGGGCAAACTCAGTATATGGATTACTTCTGGCCGTGGTTTTCAAAGTTGCTCTCAAATTTGTGAAGCCGGGTGCGGTTTTTGCTTACAAAATGAGCATTTTTGAGCATTCTTGGTGCAGAAGAGGTGCCCGATGAAGAGCTACATCAACTCACAAACAGCGCCGCCCATCATGCAAGGCAGTCCTCCACCTCCGGAGTGGCGATTGCCGTTTCTAGATTGGGACCGACCTCCCTGGAATCGCTGGGCGTTTCAACATGTGCGAGAGTTTCTTCCCACGGCTCCAGTTGCTTGCCCGGCGCACCCATCAGATATGCCGCAGGCATACGAGACGATAGAAGATGTACCGTTTGAAGCCTCTTACGGGAAGACCACGGTCGCGGACTGGATCGACCGGGATTATACCGACGGTTTCTTGGTGATGCGCGACGGGCGGATTGTGCATGAAAGCTATTGGAACGGGATGACGCCCGGCACGGTGCATCTGGCGCAATCCGTGTCGAAATCCGTGACCTCGACAGCGGCGGCCAGTTTGATTCAGGAGGGCCTGCTCGACCCGGGCGCGCCGGTGACTGATCCGCTGCCCGAGTTGGCAAAAACCGCTTGGGCGGGGGCTTCGTTGCAACAGGTCATGGACATGACTTCGGGCACGAAATTCGACGAGTCTGACTATGCCAACAGGGCCAGCGATATTGGCAAGATGGATGTGGCGGCGGGATGGAAACCCATACCGGACGGCTATGAGGAAGAGCACTGGCCCAGCTGTATTCACGACCAGATGCTTACCCTGACCGAACGCAACGCCGAACATGGCGAAAGGTTTGTTTATCGCTCGATGGAAACCGATGTTCTGGCGCATGCGATGGAACGTGTGACAGGGCAGCGCCTGCCGCAGATCGTCTCTGAACGTTTGTGGAAGCCTATGGGAGCCGGAACAGAAGCCTGCTTTACGGTCGATGCGTCAGGGTATGCCCTGTCTTGTGGAGGCTTCAACGCTAGTCTTCGGGATTTTGCCCGGATGGGGCAGGCCTATCTGGATGACGGCCGTGTCGGCGACCGGCAAGTCATTCCCAAAGCCTGGGTCGAGGATGTGCGGAGCGGGGATCATGGTCTTTTCAATGACATATCGCGAGAGGCACTGCCCAACGGGCGCTATCGCAACCAGTTCTGGATTGAAGATGCCGACCGCATGGGGCATCTCAGCCTCGGGGTTTTTGGGCAGTTCATATACGTCTCACCGGAACGGGGCATGGTGTTTGTCAAACTCTCCACATGGCCGGATTTTCTGGACGTAGAGCGCAAAAGGGATTTTCTGGCCGCGTGCCACGCCATTGCGCAGGCCCTGGGCCGCGATCTCTAGAGGTCACTCACCGCTGACCGCCGCGCGCTTTTGGGCGATGGTTTCGCTTTCGACTTGTTGCATGCCAATGCGAAACGATTTCTCCACGAAGTCCATATGCTCGGTCGCGGCTTTCTCGGCGGCATCGGGTTCTCCGGACAACACCGTTTTCGCGATCAGTCGGTGCTGTTGCAGAAGCTTTTTGCCTGCACCGTCCATCGTGCGCAGATGGGCGCGGTTATAGAACACGCCACGGCGGGTAAGATCATAGATCGAAGCCATCATGTGGATCAGCATCGCGTTATGGCTGGCCTCGGTGATTTTGGCATGAAACGCCACATCCGCTTCACGCGCGGCTTCCAGATCATCGCGCGCCTCTGCCTCTTCCAAAGTTGCCAGATGGCGTTCGATCTGAACGCGATCTGTTGGTGTCGCGCGCTCGGCCGCCAGGCGCGCCGCGAGACCCTCTTGCGCCCGGCGATATTCCAGATAGTCGAAAAAGGCGCGCCCATGCCGGGCATAAAGCTCTATGAGCGCCGGTTGCATGGCCTGACCCGTGAGCTGCGCGACAAATGTGCCTTCACCATGCCGGATAGCCAGAAGACCACGCTCTTCGAGAGTTTTGAGCGCATCCCGCAACTTGGGTCGTGACACGTTTAGCCTTTCGGCCAGTTCACGTTCCGATGGGAGTCTGTCACCTTCTTTCAGCACACGTTGCACGATCAGGTCTTCGATCTGACGCACAATGATATCCGCCAGCGGCCCAGAATCGATTCTGTCAAAAATTGTTGTTGCGATGCTCATTTTGTAACCTCTAGAGGTAAATTAAGTTGTCCTTTTCTGGCATGCAAGGCTTTTTGAAAAAGATAAATATCATAAAAACAATGGGATATAGTTTTTTGATCTAGATCAAGTTTTGAACCACTAACGTTTTGTTAAAACCTCAACCAGCGAGAGGTAAATCTACTTTACCTCTTGAGGAGGCCACGCAGGGCGCGTGGGTTAATTTTTGGAGGATTACATGAAATCGATCATCACGAGCCTTGTGCTTGCCACTGCTTTGGCGGCCACACCTGCGGTTGCAGGCGATAAGCTTTTGCTGAAAACACCTGTTGCATTCTCGACCGCACTGCCAGGTCTGGGAACACCTATTCCGCGCGTCGCTGAAGAAGTTCAAATTATGTCGGGCGGCACGCTCAAGATGAAAGTCTACGAGCCAGGCAAGCTGGTTCCAGCGTTTGAAATTCTGGACGCTGTCTCGTCAGGCAAGATCAACTCGGGCTACACAACGGCAGGCTACTGGGCCGGTAAAATCCCCGCGGCGCCTCTTTTCTCAGCTGTGCCTTTTGGCCCTGAGGCCGGCGAATACATGGCGTGGATGTACTATGGCAACGGCCTGGATCTCTATCAGCGCATGTATGACGAAGCAGGCTATAACGTGAAAGTTCTACCATGTGCTGTCATCGCCCCGGAAACCTCCGGCTGGTTCGCCAAAGAGATCAACAGCCCTGAAGACCTTAAAGGTCTGAAGATGCGTTTCTTTGGTTTGGGCGGAAAAGTCATGGAAAAGCTCGGCGTGGCGACGTCGCTCCTGCCCGGCGGAGAAATCTTCCCGGCACTGGAAAAAGGCGCGATTGACGCGACCGAGTTCTCGATGCCTGCCATCGACCAACGCTTGGGCTTCCACAAAGTGGTCAAGTACAATTACTTCCCCGGCTGGCACCAGCAAGCCACAGTGTTTGAGCTGCTGATCAACAAAGACGTCTGGAACGACGCCTCAGAACAGCATCAGCATATCCTCGCAGAGGCCTGCAAAGCCTCCATGGCCGACAGCTTTGCTGAAGGCGAGGCAATGCAGTTTGAAGCGCTGCAGAAGAACATCGAAGAAAACGGTGTGGAAATCCGCAAATGGTCGCCGGAAATGCTTCAGGTCTTTCGTGACACCTGGGAAGAAGTGGCCGCCGAAGAAAGCGCCAACAACGAATTCTTCGCAGAAGTCTACACGGACATGATGGAATTCCGCACACAGTACGACCTGTGGGAAGCTAACGCCTTCCTGCCACGGACCAACTGATAAAGCGATCTGCGTTGGCCGGAGGCTTCTGGCCAATGCAAACCACGTGACCCGTCCGGAACAAGCAACTCCTCTCTCCCTGGTTCCGGGCGGGCGCGCCACATCCACGCCGACCTAAAGATGCGAAGGGGCACATCTCATGACTATGCAAACGCAATATGACGGCGATGTGGCCGCAACCTACGAACAGCTGATCGAGCATCCCGAAGGCGATCGTCAGGGACTCGCTGTTTTCCTGGACAATATGATCAAGACCGTTGGTCACGTCGTTATGTTGGCCAACCTCATTCTGATCGCTGCCATCGTAAGCCAGGTGGTGATGCGCTATGCCTTCAACTTGAATTTCCCCAAGCTCGATGAGTTGCAATGGCATCTCTACGGGCTTGTGACGATGTTCGGTGTCTCTTACGCGATGGTGACTGACAGCCACGTCCGGGTCGATCTGCTTCACATGCAGCTCAGCCGTCGGGCGCAACGCGTGGTCGAGGTGCTAGGCATTCTGCTGCTCCTCTCGCCCTTCGTTTATCTGATGATTGATCAAGGGTACGACTATTTCTACGAAAGCTTCCGCGTCAATGAAAGCTCGTCCTCTGCCACTGGCCTGCCGTGGCTCTGGGCGTTCAAGGCGGTCATTCCCATTAGCTTCGCGATGCTGGCGCTGGCCGCTGTCGCCCGCCTGATCCATGACGTGCACGCGCTTTTCGCCAACCGCCCTGAAGAGCGCGAAGGACGTTCGATCCTTCTTGTGGCGGGTGTGTTCGCCGCCACTATGGCTGTGGCCTGGGTGCTGAAATTCACCGTTGAAACCACCGAAGAAATGATGGTCATGGGCATGTTCATGACCTTTATCGGGTTGCTTTTCACCGGTTTCCCCGTGGCCTGGACGCTCGCAGGCACCGGCATGATTTTTGGTCTGGCCGCATATCTTTTCGACAATGATCTGATGCTCTGGACCGGGTTGGAAAGCACCTTCACCGGGATTGACTACTTAACGCTCGGCGCGGTGGTGAACCGGGTATATGCGACCATGTCCAACGCCGTGCTGGTGGCCCTGCCGATGTTTATCTTCATGGGTCTGATGCTGGACGAATCCGGTGTCGCTGAGCGCCTGATGAACGCCATGACACGTCTCTTTGGCACTGTTCGCGGTGGCCTGGCCATCACTGTGACGCTGATCGGCATCGTGCTGGCTGCGTCAACCGGGATTGTGGGCGCGTCGGTGGTCCTCTTGGGGGTGTTGTCATTGCCCACAATGATGCTGAACAAGTATTCCAAGACCTTGGCCACCGGCACAATTGCCGCCTCTGGCACACTGGGCATTCTGATCCCACCATCCATTATGTTGGTGATCATGGCCGACCAGATGGCGCTAAGCGTAGGGGACCTCTTTATGGCGGCTATGCTGCCCGGTGTTCTGCTCGGCTCGCTTTACTTGGTCTACATCTTCATCGTGGCGCAGTTGAACCGTGCTGCGGCCCCTGTTCCGGACGGTGCAAAGCGCCCTGATTGGGATGCGGTGAAAGAAGTGATGCTAGCCGTACTGCCGCCGCTGGGTCTGATCCTAGCTGTGCTGGGCTCGATCTTTGCCGGTATCACCACTCCGACCGAAGCCTCTGGCATCGGCGCCATCGGTGCAACCTTGCTCGCTGTCGCGTATCGCAAGCTGAATCTCACCAAGCTGTGGAATGTGTGCAAAGCCACGTTCAACTCCACCGCCTATATCTTTGCCATCTTCCTGGGTGCGACGGTCTTTTCCTTCGTACTGCGCGAGCTAGGCGGGGATGAATTCATTGAACACCTGATCACAGCGACCGGCTTTGGCCCGAACGGCACGATCCTGTTCATCCTGTTCATCTGCTTCCTCTTGGGCTTCTTCCTCGACTGGATCGAAATCACCCTGATCGTCCTGCCGCTGATGGGGCCTGTTGTGATGGGTCTTGGCCTCGACATTCCAGGCTACGGTGTGATCGATGAACCTGCTCTGATCTGGTTTGTGATCCTGGTGGCTGTGACGCTGCAAACCAGCTTTCTGACACCGCCCGTGGGCTTCTCGCTCTTCTACCTCAAAGGCGTATGCCCGCCGGACGTGAAACTCACCGACATCTACAAAGGCGTGGTGCCCTTCGTGCTCCTGCAGATCCTCTGCCTGATCCTCGTCTTCGTGATGCCGTGGCTGACAACCTGGCTGCCATCAGCGGCCTATTAAGGAGGCGACGACATGGACAACCAAGACCTGATCAAGACCTTCAAAGAGATCGTCGGGGCCAAATATGTCCTGACCTCCGAGAGCCAGACAGAGCGGTATCGCAAAGGGTTCCGCTCTGGTGAAGGCGAAGCCATTGCCGTGGTCATCCCCGGCACACTGGTTGAAATGTGGAAACTGCTGCAGGCCTGCGTAGCGGCCGACAAAATCCTGATCATGCAGGCGGCCAATACAGGGCTGACAGAAGGCTCGACGCCCAAAGACAGCTATGACCGGGATGTGGTGATCCTCTCGACCTTGCGTATGAACAAAGTGCATCTGATCGACGAAGGCCGCCAGATCGTGAGCCAACCGGGCGGCACGCTGTTTCAACTGGAAAAACTGCTCAAACCCTTGGGCCGTCAGCCACATTCAGTCATTGGATCATCCTGCATTGGCGCGTCGGTGCTGGGCGGGGTGTGCAACAATTCCGGTGGCTCTTTGGTACGACGCGGACCGGTGTATACCGAGCTGTCGCTCTATGCACAGATCACCTCGGGCGGCGAGCTTCAATTGGTAAACCACCTTGGCATTGATTTGGGCAACACGCCCGAAGAGATGCTTGGACGTCTGGATCGCGGCGAAATTGACCCTAGCGCGATCCAGGCGGACGCGGGTCGCGGATCGGACGACACCTACGCCCAAAAAGTAGCGGATATCGATGCCGACAGCCCGGCGCGCTACAACGCCAACCCCGAAGGGCTTTATGAGGCGTCGGGATGTGCGGGCAAACTGGCCGTCTTTGCTGTGCGGCTCGATACCTTTCCGATCGAGCAGGGCGAAAAGGTGTATTACATCGGCGCCAACAGCCCGGCGGCCCTAACAGAATTGCGGCGCCAAGTCTTAACAAATCTCAAGGAGGTGCCAGTAAGCGGCGAATACCTTCATCGGGAGTGTTTCGACATTGCTCGCCGCTATGGGAAGGACACGCTGTTGATGATCCACTGGTTTGGAACCGACCGTTTGCCCTTTTTCTTTGCAGCCAAGGGCGCGCTGGACGCACGTCTGAACAAAATTCCGTTCCTGCCCAAGAACCTCGTGGACCGTGTCATGCAGGGGCTAAGCAGGCTCGTGCCCGAGGCATTGCCCAAACGTTTGATGCAATTCCGGGATCTGTTTGAACATCACTTGATCCTGAAGGTGTCGGGCCATACCGCCGCCGACACAGAGACAATTCTCAACGACACGGTTGGTGCCGAAGGGTGGTTTCTCTGCGACGAGATGGAGACCAAAAAGGCAATGCTGCACCGGTTTGCAGCTGCGGGTGCCGCGATGCGCATGCATGCCGTCAACACGTCCACAACCGAGGATGTTCTGGCGCTCGACATCGCGCTCAAGCGCAATGATCGCGAGTGGCTGGAAACCCTGCCGGAAGAGATCGAACGCGATCTGGTGGGCAAGCTCTATTACGGACATTTCCTGTGCCATGTGTTCCATCAGGACTACATCCTGCGCAAAGGGGTCGACGCCAAGGCTGTGAAGGCCAAGATGCTGGCCCTTCTGGACACGCGTGGCGCGGAATATCCAGCAGAACACAATGTCGGGCATCTTTATGAGGCCAAGCCTGCGCTGGCCGCACACTACAAAGAACTCGATCCCACCAATTCTTTCAATCCCGGCATCGGCAAGACGTCTCGCGCCAAGCACTACGGTGCGGAATGCGGCTGTAACCATATGCCGGCAGTCGCCGAATAAGGAGAACACGATGTTCCAGGTCAGATTACACGGACGCGGAGGGCAGGGCGTTGTGACCGCCGCTGAGATGCTCTCAATCGCGGGGTTTGTCGAAGGCAAACACGCACAGGCGTTCCCGTCCTTTGGGTCAGAGCGCACCGGCGCGCCGGTGGTCAGCTTTTGCCGTCTGGACGACAAGGAAATCCGCCGTCGCGAGCCTATTCTGGAGCCGGACTGCCTGATTATTCAGGATCCGACACTTTTTCACGCGCTGGATGTGTTTCAGGGGCTGAAACCGGATGGGTATGTTCTGATCAACTCGACGAAGGATTGGCACGAACTTGGCATCGCCGACAAGGTTTCGCATTTGCCAGAGGGCCACGTGGTGGGCGTCAATGCGTCTGGATTAGCCAAGAAACACGTCGGTCGTCCCGTGCCAAACGCGGCCCTGCTCGGGGCATTTGCTGCAGAGGCGGGCCAGATCAGCCTTGAGAGCGTGGAAAAGGCCATTGGCACGAAATTTGGCGGCAAAATTGCCGAGGGCAACATCGCCGCGGCACGGGCCGCGCATGCCGCAGCCTTGGGAGAGGAGCTTCAAGATGCTTAAACAAATGGAAGGCAGCCAGGCCGTTGCCGAGGCCGTGGCGCTCTGCCGCCCCGAGGTGATCTGCGCCTATCCCATCAGCCCACAAACCCACATCGTGGAACATTGTGGCGAGCTGGTGCGCGAAGGCAAAGTTGGCACCTGCGAATACATGAACGTGGAATCCGAGTTTGCCGCGTTGTCGGCCTGTATCGGGTCGTCGGCTTGTGGCGCACGCACCTATACTGCCACCGCCAGCCAAGGCCTGCTCTTTATGGCCGAGGCGGTTTACAACGCATCCGGTCTGGGCCTGCCGATCGTGATGACCGTGGCCAACCGCGCCATTGGTGCGCCGATCAACATCTGGAATGACCATACCGACAGCATGTCCATGCGTGATGCGGGCTGGATTCAGATATTTGCCGAAACCAATCAAGAGGCGCTGGACCTTCATATTCAGGCTTTCAAGATTGCCGAACGGCTGAGCCAACCGGTCATGGTTTGTATGGACGGGTTTATCCTCACGCATGCCTATGAGCGGGTTGAAATGCCAAGTCAGGAACAGGTTGACGCCTTCCTGCCTCCGTTTGAGCCGCAGCAGGTTCTGGACCCTGCCAATCCGTACTCGATTGGCGCCATGGTTGGCCCAGAGGCATTCACCGAAGTGCGCTATCTGGCGCATGACAAGCAGATGCAGGCGCTCAATGTGATCCCCGAGATTGCAGCTGAATTCCAAGAGATTTTCGGACGCGACAGCGGCGGCCTTCTTCGCAAGTACCAAACCGAGGATGCTGACACGATCATCGTGACGCTGGGCTCGGTGGCGGGCACGGTGAAGGATACCGTCGATGAGATGCGTGAGGCAGGCAAGAAAATCGGTGTTGTGACCATCGGCTCGTTCCGGCCCTTCCCAACCGCCGAACTGCGCAAGGTTCTGGCCAGCGCCAAAGAAGTGGTGGTGCTTGAGAAAAGCTTTGCCGTGGGCTTCGGCGGGGTTGTGGCCAACAACGTCATGATGGCACTGCAAGGCACGCGCACGCATGTGAATACAGTGGTTGCTGGCCTTGGCGGGCGTCCCATCACGATGCCCTCGCTGCACAAGCTCTTTGACCGGGCATTGGCCGGTAAACTTGAGCCTGTCGAGTTCCTCGATCTGCAATGGGACATCGTGAATGCCGAACTGGAGCGTCAACGCGCTCAGATCGCGTCTGGCCCCACAGCAGAAAGCATCCTGAAAAACATCCAGGTCGACACCGCCCATGGCGGCGCGGCTGGCCATGCAGCCGAATAAGGGGGCAGAGCGATGAACGAGATTCCAAAACTTCGCACAGCAGACGACATTCCCGCCGATCAGAAGGTGAAATTCTATCAGAAGGGCACCTTTACCGTGGGCAACCGTCTGGTGGATGCCGATGAGCGCAATGTTCAGTCGTCGATGAACCGCTCCAACGCCATCACCTCGGGCCACCGGGCCTGTCAGGGTTGCGGCGAAGCGCTGGGCGCGCGCTATGCGCTGGATACCGCGATGCGCATGACAGGCGGCGACATGATCGCAGCCAATGCCACGGGTTGTCTGGAGGTGTTCACAACGCCTTATCCTGAAACCAGCTGGCAAATGCCCTGGATGCACTCGCTCTTTGGCAATGCACCCGCCGTCGCCAGTGGCATGCAGGCGGCGATGAAAGCCAAGGGCCGCAACACCCGCGTGATCGCCCAGGGTGGTGATGGCGGCACGGTGGATATCGGCTTTGGGTGCCTCAGCGGCATGTTCGAGCGCAACGATGACGTGCTCTATATTTGCTATGACAACGAAGCTTACATGAACACTGGCGTGCAGAGATCCGGTGCGACGCCGGGCGGCGCGCGTACCGCGACCACAATGCCTGCCGGTGAAGCCTATCCCGGCAATGTCTTTGGCACAGGTAAAAACCTGCCCAAGATCGCCATGGCGCACAATATTCCTTACGTTGCTACCGCGTCTGTTGCCTATCTGCAGGATCTTGAGGCCAAGGTTGAAAAGGCCATGAGCTTCAAGGGCGCGCGCTACATCCACGTCTACGTACCGTGCCCGCTTGGGTGGGGCTGTGCGTCGAACAGCACGATCAATCTGGCCCGCCTTGTGGTCGAGACGGGTATGTTCCCGCTCTTTGAGGCCGAGCATGGTCAGGTGACGGCCACGCGCCCGATCCGCAGCCGTGTCCCGATCGAGCAATATCTCAAACCACAACGCCGCTTTGCCCATCTGTTCAAAACAGATGCCGGGGCCGAGGCCATCAAAAAGCTTCAGGCCATGTGTGACTACAACATCGCGGAGTATGACCTGCTGCGCCCGGAAGAGGAGACCGTCTAATGACCCTTCCAACCACAGCCCCTTTCGCCATCACCGTGGATGTCGGCACGTCGCTGGACAATCACACCGGCAGCTGGCGGACCGAGCGTCCGGTCTATCTGGACCGTCTGCCACCCTGCAACAACGCTTGTCCTGCGGGTGAGAATATCCAGGCCTGGCTCGCGTTGGCCGAGGAGGGCAACTACGAAGACGCCTGGCAAGAAATCATGAAGAACAACCCGCTGCCGGGCATCATGGGGCGCGCGTGCTATCACCCTTGTGAAAGCGCATGCAACCGCAAGGACATCGACTCGCCCGTGTCCATCCACGCCGTTGAGCGGTTCCTTGATGACCAATCGCGGAAACTCGGCTGGGTGCCGCGCGTGCCGTCTGAGTTGTCGGGCAAGAAGATCCTTGTTGTCGGCTCTGGGCCTTCGGGTCTCTCTGCGGCCTATCATCTGCGCCGTCTGGGCCATTCGGTCACGATCTATGAGGCTGGACCTGTGGCCGGTGGCATGATGCGCTTTGGCATTCCCGCCTACCGTTTGCCCCGTGATGTGGTCGAAGCCAACATCAAGCGGATCGAAGACATGGGCGTGGAGTTTGTGCTCAACAAACGCGTCGAGGACATTGCCGCGGAGAAAGAGGCAGGAGGCTTTGATGCTGTCTTCCTCGCGATCGGCGCGCATCTGGCCAACCGGGTGAACATCCCGGCGGCAGATGCAGGCCGTGTCCTCGACGCCGTGGGCGTGCTGCGTGATATGGAAACCGCCGAAGACAAGCCCATGCTGGGTCGTCGCGTTGTGGTTTACGGTGGCGGCAACACCGCCGTGGACGTGGCCCGGACCGCCAAACGTATGGGGGCCGAAGAGGCGATCATCGTCTATCGCCGCACACGCGACCAGATGCCCGCACATGATTTTGAGATGGAAGAAGCCATTGAAGAAGGTGTGATCGTGAACTGGCTGACCACCATCAAGGAGATGGATGAAGGCGGCAAGGTCATGGTCGAGCGCATGGAGCTTGACGAAAACGGCCGTCCACAACCCACCGGCGAGATGGATGAGCTGGAGGCCGATACCGTTGTGATGGCACTGGGTCAGAACGTTGACACCAGCTTTGTTGAAAAGCTGGAAGGCGTTGAGATTGCTGATAAAACCATCCAGGTGAACAACCAGTTCATGACCGGCCATCCCGGTGTCTTTGCTGGCGGCGATATGGTGCCCTCCGAGCGGACAGTGACGGTTGCGGTCGGCCACGGCAAACACGCCGCACGCGCCATCCACGCCTGGCTTCAGGCGGATACCTACACCAAGCCGGAGAAGCCCGAGATCGCTGATTTCGACAAGCTGAACCCGTGGTATTATACCGACGCGCCAGAAACCGTGCAGCAAATGCTGGACATCGAACGCCGCAAATCGACTTTTGGCGAAGTCGTAGACGGGCTTGATGAAACCAATGCGCTCTACGAGGCGCGCCGTTGTCTGAGTTGCGGCAACTGTTTTGAGTGCGACAACTGCTATGGCGTCTGCCCGGACAATGCGGTGATCAAGCTGGGGCCGGGCAAACGGTTTGAGTTTGATTATGACTACTGCAAGGGCTGCGGCATTTGCGCGGCTGAATGCCCATGCGGTGCCATCAAAATGGAGCCCGAGGAGATCTGATTTTTTTCTGGTGTAGTACCTAAAAATGACCACGCCCGGGTCTACTTTCCGGGCGTTGTCACCTGCATATCAGCGCTGATAAGGCTGGCCAGCTTGAGACGCTGTATTTTGCCAGAAGGGCCTTTTGGCAATTCATCAAGGAAATGCACAGTGTCAGGGGTTTTGAAAGACCCTAGACGTTCCTGACAGATGTTCAACAAGGCCGCAGACGTGAGCCCCGAGCCGTCCCGAACGCGCACAGCCGCTTCTATGGTTTCTCCGTAACGTTCACAAGACCGGGCAAAAGCGGCGGCCTCTACCACGTCTGGATGCGTATAGAGCGCTTCATCGACCTCTCGCGGGGCGATGTTCTCTCCGCCCTTGATGATCAACTCTTTCAACCTGCCAGTGACAAAGACGTAACCTTCCGCATCTTTCCGCGCCAGATCACCCGTCCGGAGCCAGCCGTTTCGAAAGGTGTCAGCCGTAGCGTCCGGGTTCTTGAGATACCCGCGCATGACGTTGGGTCCACGCACCACGATCTCGCCTTCTGTCTCAACAGGCACGGACGCTCCCGCGCCATCCTGAATGTCCACTTCGCAGCCAAAGGCGATGCCCGGTGAGCCAATTTTACGGACGCCTGGGGGCAGGGGGTTTGAGAGAATTTGCGCTGCAGTTTCTGTGAGCCCCATGGTCTCAACAATGGGAATTCCAAACCGGGCTTCAAAGGATGACTGCGTCTCAACCGCCAGTGCCGAGGAGGCTGAGCGGCCAAATCGCATCCGCGCGCGGCACGCTGCGGCTGGTTCCGCCGATCCATGCAGAAGATGCGAGATGATCGTTGGCACCACGGAGAACCACGTGATCTCTGCATCGTCCGCCTGTTCCCAGAACTTTGAAGCCGAGAACTTTGGCACAATCGCAAGCGATCCACCTGACACCAGGCTGCCTATGACCGTCACGCACAGCCCGTTGATGTGGTAGACCGGCAAAACGCAAAACCCGCGATCCTGCGGCCCGAGATCATGTGCGATGGCTGTGGTCCATCCACCGGCCAGAAGACTTGCATGGCTGTGAAGCACACCTTTGGGACGCCCCGTAGTGCCGGATGTGTACATTAAGAGCGCGTCATCACCGGGCATGATCTCATGCAGTTGGGCTGTGGCATGGCCCTTCAGGGGAAGGGCGATCACGCCAGCATCATTTGCCGCGTCAAAAAGTGCAGTGCAGTCTGGATGCACATAGCCAAACCGTGCCTCGGAATGATCCAGCGCATAGGCAATGGCATCCCGTCCAGCGGCCAGGTTAATCATCGTGGCGCGAAACCCACCATAGAGCGCGCCATAAAACGCCAAAAGGCTTTCAAAACTGTTGGGGGCAACCACCGCAACACTTTCGCCTTTGCCGCAGCCAATGGCGGTCAGTTGCGCAGCGAAGGCCTGTGCGCCATCACGCAAGTCGCGCCAACTTTGCGTTTGTCCGTCTTCCGGCAACACCACTGCGACGCCGCCCGACGCCGCCCGCGCGTCAAGCCAATCGCGAACAGTTCCCTCAGGCGGCGTTGTGCGCGACAGAATCATTGCCCTGCAACGTCCCAATACTCAGCGAAGATGTCCTCTAGGCTGGGTTCGCATGCTGGAATTTCACGAATGATCTTAGTGGTTTGCAGAAAATGCTTCCAGTGCACATTCTCATCCACCGCATTGCCGCCCCACGCCCCGCAACCCATCGAGAGTGAAAACGGCATTCCGTTGGTGAAAGACCCGCCTGTGGCAAAGGTATGCGCCTGATTGACGATGATGCGGCTTGTTGGGATTTCCCGCGCGAGCCTGTGCGCGCGGTCGTCTTTGGATGAATGCAGGCCGATCGAATGTCCTGCGCCCTGATGGTTTTGAATGGCCCGTGTGATCGCAACCGCATCGTCAAAATCCTGCGCACGATAGAGCGCCAGAACCCGGCTGAGTTTCTCGCCGCTTAGTGGATGATCCGGGCCGATGCCGTTGGTGGGCACAGCGATGTATTCCGTGCCGTCAGGTACCGCATCTTTGAGTCCAAGCGCCGTGATCATCTTGTCGGCATCCTGCGCGATGACCGCGCGGTTGAGATGCCCATCAGGCCAGAGCCGCGCCACGATACCCGCCTCATCCTCGACCACCGCGCCACCCGCGCGCGCCATGGCGGCGACAAAGGCGTCATAGACCGCGTCCACGACCACCACAGCGTTCTCCGACGAACAAGATGTGGCGTTGTCAAAGGTCTTGGAGGCCCGGATTTTCTCTGCAGCCTGATCGAGATCGGCGGTTTCGTCCACGATCACAGTGACATTGCCTGCGCCCACCGCCACCGCAGGCGTGCCGCAGGTCTGAGCCCGCACAACGTTGTTCTGACTGCCCGTGGCCACGACCTTGTCGCAGGTTTCCATCAGGCGTTGAGTTTTCTCCTTCGATCCAGGGGCTGGGATCACTTGCACCAAATCGGGGTTTTCCCCGATCTTGGCGAATTCCGCGTGAATGAACTCAAGTAGTTTTTCGCAAGAGGCCACGCCCTTGGGCGACGGGGCCACGACGATGGCATTGCCGCATTTCAGCGCGTTAATGATGTTGTTCGCCGGCGTCGCCGCCGGGTTGGTTGAGGGCACAATCGCGCCGATGACCCCCATGGGACGCGCAATCTCGGTAATTCCTGTTTCTGCATCATCGCGGATAACACCAAAGGTTTTTACATCCTTGATGTCGCGCATCAGACCTAGAGTCTTGCGATGGTTCTTGGTGATCTTGTCCGGCACATTGCCCAGCCCGGTCGTTTCAACCGCGAGCTTGGCCAGGGTCTCATTGCGCCCCGGTTCCATGATCGCCCAGGCAGCGGCCTGTGCCGCGCGGTCATAACGTGTCTGACTACCCTCAGCCTCATACCGCGCCTGTGCTGCGCGTGCACGCGCTACGATGGCATCAAGCTCTGCAATGGGATCAGGGGCATTCATGTCGGGTCATGTCCGTTTGTGTTGGGGTAGGGTGGGTTTCAAACCCACCCTACGGTTGGTTTAAAGACCTGCGAGCAGCTCTTTGAGCGTCTCTTCGCGGGCTTTCCACATCGCAAGCACCTCGTCGCGGGTCATGATGTGCATTGGACTGCCGCCCGCCTTCATGCGCTTGGCCACACGGGCGTTTTCGAACATCGCGGGCACGGTCTCAGCCAGCTTGTCGATGATGCCTTGTGGCGTGCCCTTGGGCACCATAACGCCGCGGAAATTCACCGACGCGTTGTCGATATCGAAGCCTTGCTCTTTCATCGTTGGCACGTCTTCAAGGAACTCGTTGCGCTCCAGATCAAAAACGCCGAGGATTTTTACATTGCCCGCTTCGCGCGCACGAAAGGCATCCGAGAGGTTGTTGACCCCGCCCAGCACTTCGCCCGCAATCACGGCTTTCATGGCACCCGCACCACCCTTGTTGTTGGGAATATAGGCCAGCTTTACGCCTGCAGCTTTTTCAAGCTGAAGCGCTGCAATGTGGTGACCCACAAAGAGGCCCGCACCGGAAAAGGTAAGCTTTCCAGGGTTTTCCTTGGCGTAGTTCACCACGTCTTCCATTGAGTTGAACTCGCTGTCAGCGGCGACAACAAAAACCGCTGGGTCGGCGCCCCAGTTGGCGATGGGCTCAAAGTTTTCGGTAGAATACTCCACGCCGCCCTCAATGGACTGCGCGATGAAGTGCGGCACGTTGTAGGCCGCCAGCGTATAGCCATCCGCATCGGCCTGCGTGGCAAACCAGTTCCAGCCGACCCGACCGCCCGCACCGGGTTTGTTGATGATGGCAATAGGCATGCCAAGCGCATCCTCGTTGCCTGCCGTCATGGTCACGATACGCGCCTGAAAGTCGGTGGCACCCCCGGCGCCATAGCTGACCATCAGCATCACAGGACGGTCAGGGTATTCCGCATGACCATCGGCAAATGCGCCGCCTGTCAGGCCCATTAAGGCAATGGATGCCGCTGCAAGTAGTTTCTTCATAGGTTTTCCTCCCTTGGTGTGATCTGCCGCCTTTGCGGTTCAGAATAAGATTTCTTTTGGTGTGAAGACGGTGAGCAATTGGGCAAAGAGCCCGTACATCACCGCAAGAAAACCGGCTGTGATGAGTGCGCGTTTGATCCATGTGCGCGCCTCGCCATGCGGAGCCGGGTCGTAAAGCGATAACAGAATGAAAAAGGTGATCGTTGATGCGGTGTAAAAGCCCAAAGCCTTGGCTGCCCAGAAGATGTATATCAACGCGACAATCAGGCCTGGCAAGATGTTGATGATCGCGACGCGGCTCAGGCCATTGCCTACCTTGGTGCGCCCCAGTACCGCCTTGCCAAAGGTCCAGAGGGCCAGAACCAAAAAGACCGTCGAGATCAAGCGCGGGAACAGAAACGCATCTGCAGGTTCCTGCGTGTAACTGATGTAAGCGACCGCTATGCCGACGGCGGCAACAAGACCGCTGGCGATGATGTGCTGCATGCGGGGCAGGTCGGTCATGACAGGCTCTCCTCTTTGAGCACCGCGTCATCCTTTGTGGTGTAACGTTTGTCGCGCAGTTCCATCCAGAGCGAGTAGCCGATGGAGGCCACGACAATGCCGATCAGAACAAGGTTGAGCGTGCCGGAGAAGAAGTATTCCCCCATGCTCGACGTGGCATTGGCAATCATCGAGCCTTGGATAAAGTTGGCCTCGGCGATCGGCCCAAGGATAAGGCCGAGCACCAGGGGGGCTGCTGAAAAGCCGAAGCGCTCAAGGAAATACATGCCCGTTCCAAGCGCCATCATGACATAGACATCGCCCATGGAATTTTGCACCGAGTAGCTCCCGAAAAGCGCAAGGCCCAGCACCACAGCGGCCATCACTGCATTTGGAACCTGCGCCACCCGCGCTGCCAACCCGGCCACGTAGAGACCAAAGATACACATAAGGATCTGGCCAATGAGCATGGAATTAATGAAGGTCCAGGCGACATCAGGGTAGTTGTCAAAGAGATCGCTGCCCGGAAAAATACCATGGATCAGCAACCCGCCCAGCAGCACGGCGGCGGTGGGCGAGCCGGGGATCGACAGGGTGAGAAGCGGTACAAGCGAGGGGCCAACCATGGCGTTGTTGGCACTTTCCGCAGCGATGACACCCTCGGAATGCCCGGTGCCGAATTTCTCGCGTTCTGGACTGGTTTTCTTGGTTTGGTCATAGGCCACGAGACCCGCGATCTGACCGCCCACACCGGGAATGAGCCCGATAATGGACCCGGTGATCGTCCCGATGGAGAGCGCACGCTTGCGGCGGAACACCTCGCCAACCGCTTGGCCAATAGGATGTTTTTCGACTGCAATGACTTCTGCGTCCAGTCGTTTACGCCCCTTGGCAAACATGGTGATGACTTGTGGAATGGCAAAAAGCCCAATCAGGGCCGGGATCACGTTGATGCCCCCGGCCACCGCGTCATGGAAGATGAACCGCTGCGCGCCCATGATGTCGTCAAAGCCAATTGTCGCCAGCCATAGGCCGATGCAGCCTGACAAAAGCCCTTTGACAACAGAGCTTGAATCCAAAGAGCCAATGATGGTCACACCCAGAATGGCCAGCCAGAAAAGGTGACTTGGCCCAAAGGCCAGCGCCCATTGCGCCAGAACCGGGGTCAGGAAAATGAGCAACAACACCCCGAACACCCCTCCGACGGCCGAGGCGAGAAAGGATAGCTGCAGCGCTCGCGCGCCTTGTCCTTTCTGCGCCATCGTATGCCCGTCGAGAGTGGTGGCAATATTGGCCGGGGCACCGGGTATCTTAAGCAGAATGGCACTCACAGCGCCGCCAGCCACGGTTGATGTGTAGGCGGCCCCAAGCAGGATCAGACCCTGTGCAGGCTCCAGTCGGAAGGTGAAGGGGATCAAGAGTGCCACGGCCATGGTCGGCGACAACCCCGGCGTCGCCCCAAGGATCAGACCGCCAATCGTTCCAATCAACAGCAGCCCGAAATTGATTGGCGTGAACACGTCGCCCATATAGGCCAGAAATTCCAACTCAGATGTCCTCCCCCAGTCCGCGAAAGTGATTGACCGGTCAGGGTAAGTGATGAAAATAGTTTTGCAAATGTTTTCATTTTTAACCGGTGAATGCTTGGTATATGACTGATAAAAATATCAAAAAAGCGGATATTATAGCGGTTGCAAAGGCCGCGCGCGTATCGCCGTCGACCGTATCGCGTAGCTTCAATCATCCAGAACTGGTCAAAGCCAACACGCGCAAGAAGATCGACGCGGCGGTGCGCAGGCTGGGATACATCCGCAACCGTGCTGCCCAAACCATTCACGGCATTCGTAGCGGCACAATCGGGTTGATTGTGCCCACGATCGACCACGCGATCTTTGCCGAACTTGTGCAGAGTTTCTCGGATGCGGTCGAGGATCTAGGATTTACTATTTTGTTGGCCTCGCATGGGTACAGTCTTGACCGCGAATATGCGCTCACCCGCAAGATGCTGGAACATCGCGTGGACGGGATGGCGTTGATTGGCATTGAGCATTCCGAAGATACCTACGGCCTGCTTGACCAGCAGTCGATGCCGAGTGTTCTGCTTTGGAACTACTCCGACGAGGCCCCGTTCACCTGCGTTGGGTCGGATAACTTTGAGGCGGGCAAACTCATTGGGACGCATGTGGCTGGTCTGGGGCATAGGGACATCGCGACATTGTTTCCTCCGCTTGCCGGAAATGATCGCGCGCAGCTGCGATTTGACGGCGTGCGACATGCATTGAACGCCCATGGTGTACGCATCCGTGATGACTGGATATTTGAAACGCCCTACAGCGTGGCCGAGGCGAAAATGGCGGTCGAGACCCTGATCAAGGCCGACAAACAGCCCACAGCTGTGATTTGCGGGAATGACGTCCTGGCTTGGGGCGCCATCTATGGGTTGATGAAAAACGGTCTTAGTGTCCCCGATGATCTGACGGTGACTGGTATTGGCGATTTCAAAGGATCCAAGGAATTTGAACCCGGACTGACAACCGTACGCATCCCGGCGCGGCAAATCGGGGCGCAGGGGGCCAAACGGATCGTCGAGGCCATTGTATCGGACGCGCCGGTGAGCTTCGGGGACCGCATTGCGCCAGAACTCATTGTGCGCGCAACAAGCGCAATTCGCGACATCGAACACTAGCTTGAGTTTTTCGAATGAATAGGCGTCAAACGATAACGCAAGAATGGCGCGTAAGTCTGCGGCGGCAAGTCCCGATTGTTTCCAGATCGATCATTTTTTCAGCACGCTTGGGCGACAAACCGCCAGCCCGTCGAAGCTGAGGAAAAGAACCACAGTTTGGCCACATTTTCCGGCGATTCCGGGAGCGTGGATGCGGGCGTTCTTCCGGGGTCAAGATGTCGGTTATGACTCGCAAAACAGGCATGTTTTCAAGGCTATCGGGGCAAATGATATGAAACCAACTGTGATCGGAATAGGAGCGCAGAAATGCGCAACCTCATGGATGCATTCAGTGCTGGGTGTGCACCCGCAAGTGGGGGTGTCTGACCCCAAGGAAGTGGATTTCTTTTCTTACTATTTTGACCGTGGATATCAGTGGTACGAGCGCCATTTCAGCCACCTGGCAGATTGTGTGGCGCGGTGCGATACATCGCCGTCTTACTTCTATGATCCGCGTGCGGCTGAGCGCGCTTGGGGCTACAACAACGAACTCAAGATCATTGTGCTACTGCGCGACCCCGTGGCACGCGCCTACTCCAACCATTTGCACGAGGTGATCAAAGGGCACATTGAACCGCAGAGCTTTGAAGAGGGCCTGCTGAACAATCCGGCCTACCTTGAGCAAGGGCGCTATTACACGCATCTGAAGCGCTGGGTGGACACATTTGGACCACAACAGGTTCTGGTGTTGATCGCCGAAGAGATATTTGCCGATCCAGTCAGATCTGCGGCAAGCGTCTATGACTTTGTTGGCGTGAACGCCAATTTCGTCTCGGCCGTGGCGTCTGAACGACGCAATATAAGCGATGTGGCGCGCTCGCCCGGATTGCGCCGTGCGCTGCGTAGTGGCGGAGACTTGATGCGGCGCGTCGGTCTGGAAGAACAGCTTGTGAGGATAAAATCCACCTCGCCAGTGGCCGGTATTCTGAAGGCAAACAGCGCCGACATCCGCGACCAAGTCCCACCAATGCAGGAGAGCACCAAACACCACCTGTCGGAGTATTTCGCCCCTGAGGTTCTGGACCTTGTGGACATGTTAGGGCGCCAGTCTTTGCCGTGGCCAACATGGGAGCATGCGGCCGAAGATATGACTAGGACACCGATTGCGAGTTGACCTGTCCAAAAGACACAGTCGCGAAAGCGTTTCAACTGTTGTGCGCGTTTCGACTTTGTTTGATGTCCCAAGTTGAAGTCGAAACGCTCTAGTCAGGAGTTCACAACGTGACACTGATTGAAAGAAATATGCTGACCCCGCCGCACGGAGAGGGCAGAGAACCCCCGAGCATGGCGCATGTCTTGTCCTCAGCAATCAAGGCCATTCGCCGTCATCTTTGGCTCGTGGCGGCATCGGTCGGCGCTTGTTTTGTCCTCTCGCTGATCAGCATCGTCGTCATGACCCCTGTCTATCAGGCGACCACGACGATCTATATCGACCCGCGCGAAAGCCGCGGGTTCCAAGAGGCGGGCGGCATTTTGCTGAGTTCAGATGCGCTGGTGGTGGATTCCGAAGTGGAAATCCTGATGTCGAACGCGCTGGCCGAACGTGTTGTGGACAAGCTTGGCCTTGCAACACTTGATCCCGGAGAAGACGAAGAGCCTGCAAGCCCAAACTTCACAGCCCGGCTCAAATCACTCTTTGTGGCAACCGAAGACGCCGACCAAACGGGCGTGCTGAGCCCACAGGAGGCAGCCAAGCGACGGGCGGTCTCGAAACTGCGCCGATCCATGGAGATCGGGCGACTGGGCAACACCTATGTGATCGAGATCACCGCCAAGCACACCGACAAACAAAAAGTTGCGGCCATCGCCAATGCCTATAGCGCCGAATATCTCACCAGCGGCCTGGAAGTGCAGGCCGAACGCCTCGCCCAACTCAACACCTGGTCCTCCACAGCGCTTCGGGAGGCGGTGGAAGAACTGGAACTGGCCGAACAGGAGGTCAACCAGTTCCGTCTTGTGAACCAAATCGATTCCGGGGACAGGCAGGTGGTGGGCACCGAATTGTCAGAATTGAACATTGCACTGGTCACGCTGCGCAATGAACGGTTTGACAAGGAGCTTTTGCTTGAACGCGTGCGCAAGGTTCTCGGCGATGGCACCACCGCAACCGACGTGACCGATCTTGGCGTGGCAGAGATCGAACAAATCCGCGCGGAAATCCTGCAGGCCGAGATTGAGGTCGCGCGAATGACCGCAAATGGCACGCGCAGCTCGTTGCAGGCCAGCATTATCACCGGTGAACTGGAGGCGATGAAATCGCAGCTTGCTCTTCAATATGAGCGGTACGCTCGTGAGCTTCAGACCCAGATCGAGTTTTCGCTGGCCGAAGAAAAACGATTGTCAGACCGGGGCGATGCCTTGCGCGCGGATGTGGCGACCGTCTCTGAAAAGGAGGCCAAGCTGCGTGAGTTGCAGATGCGTGCCAATGGCGCACGTGCGGTGTACCAGGCCTTGCTGACGCGGTTCCACGAAACTTCGGATGATTTTGCCTATAACACCAGCTCGGCAAGGGTTCTCACCGCTGCGCAAGTGCCCGCAGGACCTAGCGCTCCGCAAAGCACAAAAATTCTGGCGCTGGGTCTTGTGGCTGGAGTTTTCCTCGCGCTCGTCGCCATCTTCCTGCTTGAGCAACTCGACAATCGCATTCGCCAGCCCCGCCAGATCGAGGCGCTGGGCCTGCGCTACATTGGTGCGGTCCCACGTATGTCGGCCGTGTCGTTGCCTTTTGGGTTGCACCGGCTTTGGAAACAAAAGGACATCAATGCCCCTGCATTGAGCGGGGGTAAACGCGAACGTGACATCGCACAGCTCAGTTACGCGGTGGATTTTCCTTTGTCAGAATTTTCAGAAACCATCCGGTCTATTGTCTTTGATGCCGTGGCGAGCAACCCTTCGGCAGAAAACGCACAGATCATAGCTGTGACCTCGACCTCACCGGGGCAGGGCAAGTCGACCCTCGCGGCCAATATCGCCGCCTACTACGCCAAACAGGGCAAACGCGCGCATCTGATTGACTTTGACCTGCGCAATCCCGACTTGTCACAGGTTTTTGCCACCCGCCGGTTCGAAGGCAAGAGCGAAGATGGTTCAGGTGCGGACGCAACAGTGCAGTCCGAAAACCCGATTACCGACTTTGACTTTTCAGGGCGTCTTGAGGCCTCCAACGCCGCCGACATGATCGAATTGATCAACCCTGGCACCATTGTGAAGTATCTCGAAAGCCTGAAGGCGGACTATGACGTGGTGGTGCTGGATATTGGTTCGCTTAGTGAAAGCTCGGATGCACGTATGTGCGCCGATCTGGCCGACTATGTCGTCCTTGCGGTTCGGTGGGGCTTCAACACAGCTGAACAGTTTGAGCTGTCACTTGCGCGTGGCCTCAATCGAACGGGCAAATCGGTGGGGGCGGTTTTGACCATGGTGCCACCGTCGGCCGAGCTGGAAAGGTCAGACCTGCGTGAAGGCCCGGCACGCCCGCAAGTCGCCGCATAGGAATACCACTATGAGCCAGTATCACAGCACCTCGGTTGCCGTTTTCGCCCATAATGAAGCGGACGGGATTGCCGCCAATATCCGCGCGATTCAGAATGCGGGACTGGGCGCTGATGATCTGGTCTTTGTACTGATCAACGGAACCACGGACACCACGGAAAGCATCGTCGCCGCGATGGCTCAGGACGACCCACGTATTCGCCCTGTGGTGATTGAACTGGGTGACAAGGCCAACGCCTGGAGCTTCTACGTCAATCATCTGGCGCCCCAGGCATCTGATTTGCATGTTTTCGTCGACGGCGATGTGCAGGTTTCCAAAGGAGCATTTGACGAAATCCATGCCAGCCTTGCCGTGCATCCCGAAGCCATGGCCGCATCGACCTTGCCCCGCGGCGGGCGCACGGCGAAAGCCTGGGCGCGGCGCATCCTTCATCATCATGGCATGCCGGGCAATTTCTACGCCCTGCGCGGAGAGACGCTGGCCCGCATAAAGGCGCAGTCGATCAACATGCCGGTGGGACTGATTGGCGATGATCCGTTCCTGCGCTGGCTGTTGCTCAGCGGGCTGGAACCGGGCGCGCGTCCTGACCCCGCCCGTATACGTCCAGTGCCAAATGCCACATTCACCTATCAATCCATTCCGATCACAAGCTGGCGTGGGCTTCGGGCGCTTTGGGCACGACAGATGCGTTACCAGTTGCGCGACCTGCAGATGAACCTGCTGCGCGAGCACCTGACGACATATGGTCTTTCGGCCATGCCACGCAGGATTGATAGCCTATATGACCGCGCAACCCCGCTGATGGCGCTCAAAGGACAGATCAAGCTGCGCAAACTGGCATTCTTCTACACCTACCTGCGGGCCCGTGCGAGCCGCGCGCGGCCACTTCGCGCCGCGGCCTGGTACGAAAAATGAAACATGTGACAGCGAGAGGGGCGATCGCGATATGGCGCTGTTGAAATCGGGCAAGCCCAAACGCCCCACATCACGCAAAACAAACCGAGCCCATGCGTTTGCGCCTGATTTTTTCATCATTGGCGCCATGAAATCCGGCACAACGACCCTGCACCAATATCTTGACCAGCGCGATGATGTTGGCATGGCGCGCATCAAGGAAACTGACTATTTTTTGCAAGATACCCACAAGGCTTTGGGGGTTGATTGGTACAAATCGCAATTTGATCTGACACGTGCCTGCCTGGGCGAGGCGTCGCCGAATTACACGAAATACGATATTTTCCCCGGTGTGCCGGATCGTATCTATGCTGCGGCTCCAGAGGCCAAGCTCATCTTTATTGCCCGCGATCCCGTGACGCGATTTGCGTCGCACTACCGACATTCCTGGCTGCACGGGCATATGCGTGTAGCGCCCGAAGATCTGCTGGCCAGCGACAATGGTCGCCACATGGTTGAATGCAGCCGTTATGCCGCGCAGCTCGAAAAGTACCTTGAGGTGTTTGACCGCTCGCAGCTTTTGATCGTCGACTTTGACCAGCTTTGCGAAATCCCCCAAACGGTTCTCGATGAGATCGCCAGGTTTCTGGAACTGGATCCCGAACGTGTGAGCGAGCTGGCCGCAGCCAACACCGCGGACCATGTCGCCCGTATTCCACCTTTTATCAAACGGGCTGCCCGATCCAAACTGGCGCGAAGGGTTGACCGGTTCTTTCCCAATGGGACCAGGCAGGCGCTGGGCCGCGCCCTGTCACGCCGCGATCCGATCGATGTGCCGGGTTTGGGCGAAGAGATTCTCAAGGCGGCGGCTGAGATGATGCGCGACGACGCACGTCGCTTTCGAACACTGGCTGGACAGGATTTTTCGCAATGGTCCGTGTGAGCTGCATCATTTTGGTATCGTTGTTCTTCCTGGGGGCAGCGCCTCTACAGGTGCAGGCAGGTCCGGACATGTCGCGTTACACGCCTGTGCTGATCGAGGAGTTTGATCGCCCGCTTAGCCGCTTTGATGGCACAACCGGCATATGGCGAGATTATCCGCGACGTCAGAAATATATCGGAAACGGCCCGCCGTCGCTTTACGTCAATCCCACGATGACCCGGCAGGACGGTTCACCGCTTGGGCTTGATCCGTTCAAGGTTGAGGGTGGCAAGCTGCACATTGCCGCCGCACCCATTCCAGCGGCCGACCTGCACGATGTGCAGGCCCTGTTACGACAGGCAGGCTACAAAGAGAAAGCGGTGCAGACCGTGCGCTACTACACCGGCTCGCTGTCCACATTTTCCAGTTGGTCGCAAACCTACGGATATTTTGAAATGCGCGCCAAATTGCCCGAGGGCAAGGGGCACTGGTCTGCCTTCTGGCTCGTGCCGTCGGTCAACGGCTGGCCGCCGGAGATCGACATATTCGAAGTACTGGGCCGCGAAAATGGCAGCAAAGGGCGCGGGTCGCCAGACAATCGCGTACATCTTCGCGTGCATTTTGATGAAATCGCGGCGGATGGGTCCCATGCGCCTGAGCTAACCTTGTTCAACCCGTTTGAAATCGTCGAAGGCGCGCCGCAACCCGCCATTCGGCGCGAACGCGACAGGGGACCGAGATTCACCTTTGCCAAGACCGTAGATGTCGAAGCCGCCTTTGAGCGTCAGATTTTTGATGAGTTCAACACATATGCGCTCAGCTGGACGCCAGACGAGATCGTCTGGTGGTTTGGCTCCAGTAGCAATGACTTGCGTGAGATCTATCGCGCGCCCACTCCTCGTGACGTCACTGGGCCCATGGCAGTTATTTTCAACAATCAGATCGGCGGTAAATGGGCAGGCGCGCCCGATCCGGACAAGGACGCGCATACATTCGCAAGTACGTTTGTCATCGACTATGTCAAAATCTATGCGCAATCCCCTGAAACGAAAATAGAAACCGACGAAGCTATTATCTTTGGAAGCAACGCCGATGAGCACCTCGCCGGAAGTGCGGCGTCACAGGCATTTCATCCCAAGGGAGGATTTGACATCCTGTCTGGTGGCGGAGGTGCAGATCGGTTTGTGATCGCAGGGGATAGCGGGTCCAAGGTTATAACGGATTTTACGACTGACGATGTTCTCGTGCTGACAGGCTGGACGTTCAACACCAGTGCCGATGCCCTAAGCCGATTGGAACAGGTCGGACCCGATCTATGGCTGATCGACGAACAAGAGCCGCACGCCCCTCAAACCTTGATCTTCCGCGATCTCAACCGTGCGGATATGACAGCAGCGAATTTCGACTTTAGGCCGCGCGGATGACCACGACGGCCGTCACCAAATTCGCCGCGCCATCAGTGCCCAAACCGGGCCGGGTCCCCGCCGGTGGTCTTGTTTGGGCCGCTGCGGGCTATGACCTGATGCTGGCGACCATGATCATCGTCGCGGGCAGCCAGGGCATTCACCGCTTTCTGCCGCCCTTGCTGTTGTGGGCCTTGATCTACGCCATGGTGTCTTTGAAATACGCCACCCAGCTGCGCACGCTCTTTGATGTACTGCGGCAGAATATTGCGATCATGGCCTTTCCTTTAGTCGCGGCGTTATCTGCGGTCTGGTCGGTGGCACCGGGGGCGTCCGCCTATGCGGCGATGCAATTGATCGTGACATATTTGGCTGCGATGTGGATAGGCTGGCGATATGCACCTCGAGATATCGCTCTGATCGTGCTTTTGGCCCTGTCGCCGCTGACAGCCCTGTCTCTGGTCAACTGGGCCACGGGCATGTTTGGTGAGGTCTATTCCTACACAGGCGGTCTATTGGGCATCTTCAGCAACAAGAACACGCTGGGGCGCATGTCACTGCTCTTGGGGATTGTGACCATAGCTCTTCTCGTCGGACGCAAATCGAGCATTCCGCGTCTGGTTTTTCTGGGTGGAGTGTTTGCCATGGCGGCCCTGGCGCTCTTTCTCTCAAAGTCCGCCACATCGGCGATTGTCATGCTGGCCTCCGCCGGGTTTTTTGTTCTGCTCACGCAACATCGCTATCCCGCAGCGCTTCGATTGGCGATCTTCGGCTTGGGTGTAATTGCGGTCATGACCACATTGATATCCATGGCCTTCGGCGGATTTGATCCCATCGCAGAAATTCTAAACGCCTTTGGCAAAAGCTCTAACCTCACAGGGCGCACGACGCTTTGGGATATTGCCACGCATCAGATTGCGCAGACACCGTGGTTGGGCGTCGGTTTTGACGCTTATTGGGACACTGGTGCGTTTCTCGCGGTTGATCACGTACAGCGCGCCTATGGCGAAGGGTTGATCAGTTTTCACAATTTCATACTGGATATCTGGGTGACCTTGGGTTTGCCCGGTCTGATCGGAATCGCGATCACACTCCTGTCAATCCTGCTCATCTTTGTGCGCTACTACATAATATCGCCCGCGGTCTGGCCGGCCATGACCCTGACGCTCTTTGTGGCGGGGGTCGGCGTGGCCTTCTTCAACCCGCTGCTGCATGCACAACATGGCAACCTGATTGTCATTTTTGTTGCGCTCGCAGTTTCGTCGCGCATCGAAATTGCCCGCCTGAGCGCGCAAACTCGAACGTAGTCGTCAGGCGGCCAGCCTGTCGCGGATTTCATTGACCCGTGCCGTGATCTGCTCTTGCCGGGTGCGCAGGATTTTGTCGCCACTCAGAAAGCCGGGAAACATAGCGGCACGTCTCAGGTCGCGCACAAGCATCACCTCAATCGCCGGTGCAAGGCGGGCGATCCATTTGCGCCCCTGTGCTTTTTCCTCCTGGGTCACGACCTGTGCGACACGCGTGCCGCTGGCTTCATCGCGTGGGGCAGATGGTTTGACCCCAAGCAAGGTTTTTTTGATCTGTACCAACCGTTTGCGCGTCTGTTTTAGACCTGCAAGAAACTCTTCGAACTCGATATCCATATCAAGCGACTCTGCCCAATCCTGCCATTTATGGGTGTTAAACGTGGGTGAGATACACACCGGCACAAACGGCACGCGGAAAGCGTCGGCAATGATGGCCCCATGCAGCGACTCGGCAAGAACAAGCTTGGCGCGTGCGAGCTTGAGGATCACGTGCTCACTGTCATCGGCGGGCGACACATAGGCAACACCTGCGCGCGCTGCCACCCGCTCCCAGTTGAGCGGCAGTTTGGCCGTGCCGACATGCGGAATGAAGACAATCTCGCCACTGGTGTTGAAATCCTGAAACCGGTCAAAGGTCGATACCATCGCAGCGGGGTCCGTGATCGCGTGCTCTGGCGACAACCCCAAAAGCTGGGCCGTGCGCGGTCCACGAACAAACCCGATCTCGGTGCCTTTGGGCAATTCGCTGGGCACCACACCGTAACCCGATCCACTGCCCATCACGATCACCTTGCCATTGTCGACAAAGTTCTGTCTCCACAAGATGCTGCCAATCCCAAAAAGCGTGGTGTCCGGCGCAATTTCGGAATGCCCCGGGAACAGGTCATCCCAGAACCATTCATTCATATCATCACCAAAATTGCCGCCATCCACTTTGCAGAAAAAGACTTTCATGCATCCACCTCCTTGTCTTTGTGATGGGTCGGCATGTGTCGGTACCAACGGGCCAGCGCGCCGATGGCAGAGACGTCTATGCCCGTGGTGATCCTGCACAGCGCCCACCGCACCGCCTGCAGAGCGATCATGGTCACCGCAAAACCTGCTGCTGTGACGATCAGCGCGTCGTGTCCAAGGGCCACGATCATGGGCACGACGGAAATGCCTACAGCCACAAGTGTCAAAAGCGCGGCCACGCTTGTAAGGAAAAACGCGCGCCGCTTGTCAAAAAGCTGCATGACCAGAGCCGTGTTGCCAAAAAAGGCACTGGCCAGAGGTATCAGGAACACCCACCAGATCACCGCCTCACTTGCCGCGTAGTCCGAACCGAATAGCCGGATCACCAAGGGCATGAAGAGCCACAGAACAGCGGCACCTGCCGCCATAAGACCAAGCTTCAACGCGCCGGATATGGCAATGAAATGCAGGGTCCTCGGATCCTCATGGGCATGGTCCCCCTCTGATAAGGCACGCGCAATTGAACGCGATATCTTGGGCGCGAAACTGGTCTCAACGGCGTTCACAGCAAAGCTAAGGAATGTCACCACGCTGAGCGCGACGGCCATTTGCGCCACGCCGACCGCGCCCAATGGGATGGCCGCAACAAGCAAGAGCACGTCGCGCAGCCGATCCGTCAAAAGCCGGTTCGGTGCCAACAAAAGACCCGTCGTGATCCAACGTTGCCAGCCTTTGGTGTCAGGCGTTGTGTTTCGCATGAAGTCGAAGAAGCGCCGCAGCAGGACGAATTGCACCATGGCAATCAACCCCACAATCGACAGGTACAACCCTACCACAATCTCAAGCGAAACTGAGATGCCGATAAGCCATGCACATCCCAAAACCACACAGAAAACCAATGGTCGAAGCACCATACCCGGCACCTGGCTGCGCAGCACCTTGTCCAGTGCAACCGCTTGCGCAGCATTGGTTGCGTTCCAGCCCATCACAGGGATCATCGCCGCAGCCATCAGGACCGCGATGGGATAGCTCTCTGCCATGTCGGGGTTGCGAAACCAAATCAGTCCCAAGAAGGTCGCGACGACCGGTAGGCATGCAAGCAAGAGAACCCGCCTGCTAACGATGACAAATCCAGCGGCCGCCGCGTCATTGCCGGATGCGCGCGCACGCACGACTTCGCGAATGGCCGTTGCGCCAATGTTGAGGGTAGACAGGTAGGCGGCAATAAATGCACCTGACCAAAGCGTCCAGACAAGGCCGAAGTCTTGCGGGCTGAGCATGCGCGCAAGTATCACCGTATAGGCCAGAGTGCCAAACGCGCCGAGCACGCGGATGGAGATCATGATCCCCGCCGCACCGCCTGCACGCAGGGTCTCTGACCCCGCCGCTGATCTACCAATCGCAGCCATCATGCGCTGACGTTACCTCTGAAGGCGGCGACGAAAGCGCTTTGCGACAAACCTGAACCACACATGATCAGGAAACGCTTTGGCAACCCATGAGCCAAGGAGCAAAAGCCATAGTGGCCAGACATGTAAAAACCCCTCAACTGAGTTCGTCCCAGGCGTTAATCGCGACTGCAGAAACACCTGATTCTGCTGTGCGGCGTTAGCGCAGATCAAAAAACTACGTTTGAAAAGCACCGTATTGCGAGAATGCGGCTGAAATTGGGACGGAACACGCAGGAAAGTCAGGTCGGCAAATTCCAGCCTGCTTAGTTTTTGTAACGTGCAGATGACGGTTTTTATGGGGTTTATTCAGATTCTGCTCAATTTTGAGGCGAATTCAGCGAAACTCTGCCCAAACACTTGGTGACCAGCGGAATGTGGAACATTGCTCAGGTCCCAAGCCTTAGTTCCGACACATTTCGGCACTTATTAGGCTGGGCACTGCGGAATACTCCATCCGGGGGGATGAACCAATGAACTCTTGTCGAGCCAAAGTCGAGGCTGATGAACCTCATTTGAATACTGCGCCTGAAAACGACGTCAATGTTCCGGTTGGCGGTGGGATTAAGCGTGTTTTTGATGTTGCGTTTAGCCTGGTCGCGGTCCTGAGCACTTTGCCGTTTTTTGTTGTTTTGCCGCTCATCATCATGGTCGTGTCCCCCGGCCCAATCTTGTTTGCACATACGCGTGTTGGGTATGGCGGCACGCCATTTCCCTGTTTGAAATTCCGCACCATGGTGCCCAACGCGGATCAGATGCTGAAAGAACATTTGGCATCGAACCCCGAGGCACAAGCCGAATGGGACCAGCATCGCAAACTGAAAAACGATCCTCGGATCATTCCTTTGGTCGGCAACTTGATGCGGCGTCTGAGCTTTGATGAGTTGCCTCAGTTTTTCAATGTACTGCGTGGTGACATGAGTGTCGTTGGTCCACGTCCTTTAACGGTGGATGAGGTCAAGGACTATGGCGAAGCCGCGCGCCGGTATCAGGCGGCGCGCCCCGGCATCACAGGGCTATGGCAGGTCTCTGGTCGCAGCGACATCTCATTTCGCGAACGTATCGAACTGGACTGCCGCTATGTCGCAACCTGCAACTTGACCAGCGATATGCGGCTTATTGCCAAGACAATCGGCGTCCTTCTGAACGGGCGCGGCGCGTATTGACCCAAATTTGAGAGGCGAGAGAGGCAAATCAGCTTCAGCGCCTTTGACCCAAGGACAAACCAAATGAACATTCCAAAATCCAAATACACCGCTATAGTTAGCGCTGTTTCGACTGGGGGGTATGTTTTGAAGGGGCTGTTGCTGCTGGCGCCGGTACTAAGCTGCGCGCTGGCCTTGATCGTGTATCTGGCGGATGGGGGCTTCTGGATGATCCTGGCAGCATTCTTCCTTGCCGGTCCTTTGTGTCTTTTGGTGATTGGCCTGATCCTGGATCGACGGCCCGATGACAGCGGAGACCCCAAATAGCAGCTGGGTTGCCGACCCCGAGATCGCACCAGGTGCGGTAGAGCCAGGCGATGTTCTTGTGGTTCTGCCCGCGCTGAATGAAGCAGAACACATCGAAAGCTGCCTGCAGTCGCTGATGCGCCCGGCGCATTGGATGTCACACTGCACGGTGGTTGTCGCCGATGGCGGCAGCACCGATGGCACGCAGGATATCGTTTTGCGCCTGAAGCGCACCTATCCAAACTTGCATCTGCTGCACAATCCACACCGCTTGCAAGCAGCTGGGGTCAATGCCGCCGTGACACATCTGTCCAAGCCATATCACAAGCTTTTGGTGAGATGCGATGTGCATGCCATCTACCCCGTGGGATATGTTCAGGCGCTTGCCCGGGAACATGCTCGTGTCAAATCTGCATCCGTTGTAACGGCCATGGACGCCACAGGGCAGGGTGGGTTTCAAAAAGCCGCCGCCTGGATTGTCGATACGCCATTGGGATCAGGCGGATCGACCCATCGTGGCGGGCAAAAAGCACAGTATGTGGACCACGGTCATCACGCAGCCTTTGACATTGATTGGTTCCGCCGCGTTGGAGGGTATGACCCCGCCATCAGTCACAATGAAGACGCCGAATACGATATGCGTCTGACGCAATCCGGAGGAAAGATCTGGCTCACCGATCAAACGCGGATTGCCTATGTGATGCGACCCACATTGGGCGCCGTTTGGCGTCAGTACTGGAATTATGGGCACGGCCGGGCGAATACCTTGCTGAAACACAACGCCCGTCCTCGCCTGCGTCAACTGGCACCGGTGCTCAACCTGCTGGTGTTGCTGGTCTCGGCGTGCGCGATGCCCTTCACATCGCTCGGTCTGGTGTGGCCAGCGCTCTATGCAGGCGTGCTTTTGGGCACGTCCCTCATCGCTGCAGGCCTGTTGCGCAGTGCCGAAGGGCTTTGGGCCGGACTTGCGCTTGGCGCGATGCACATAGCCTGGGCGCTTGGATTTCTGCGTCGGGTCTGCACGATCTCCAAGCCGCGCTCTTCCGAGGTGCAAACAGGGTGAAGACCAAGATGCGACCATGGCACATCGATATCTGTATTTGCACCTACAGGCGGCCGCATCTGGCCAAAACGCTCACCTCCCTGAGTGAAATTGAGCGACCTGACGGCACAGTTGTCCAAGTTAGGGTGGCAGATAACGATGCCAAGCCAAGTGCCCGACCCATCATCGACACATGTGCAACATCCTTGCCCGTCGCTTATGTCCACGCCCCTGCGCGCAACATTTCGATTGCACGGAATGCTTGCCTGGACAGTTCTGACGCAGATTTCGTGGCCTGGCTTGATGACGATGAAATCGTCGACCAGACCTGGCTTCGACGTCTTTTCGAGGCACTCCTGAGCAAAGGACACGACGCGGTGTTTGGCCCGGCCATCGCCATCTACCCGCAAGACGCCCCCACTCACATTGCCAACGGGGACTTTCATTCCAACCGGCCGGTTGTGCGTCGCGGCGAGGTGCGCACCGGGCACACTTGTAATGCGCTTGTTGATATGCGCCCCGCGTCCACACGCGCGCTCCGGTTTGATGTGGCCAAAGGTCGGACTGGCGGAGAAGACACCGACTATTTCCACAGGCTTTGGCAAACCGGTGCGCAATTTGGCATTTGCGACGATGCAAAGGTCTATGAGGATGTCGCACCGGCCCGGCTGCACCCCGGCTGGCTCATGCGCAGAAGCTTTAATGCCGGGCATGTGTTTGGCGAGCTTAGCCGCAGGGATGCGCGCTTATGGGCGCTTCCCAAGCTGATCCTTGTGGCGTTGACGAAGGCGCTTTACTGCCTGCTCCGGGCTTTGGTGTCAGCCGGATTTGCGACAAGCAGACTTTGGTGGTTGCGACGGGGCGTCATGCATTTGGGCGTGATGGCGGGTCTGGCGCGGATCACACCGAAGACGCAATACTAGACGTTGTTTGTTCAGAAGATGCGGTTTGCGTCGGCGGCGGGTCTTGGGTAATAGCCGCGTCCACCAGCATCCTTAGTGTGCCAATGGGTTCAACGAACACTTCGTCGGGCAACTCAAGCAGAGTCTGTCGCGCTTTGTGCACTAGGCTTCGGTCTTCTAGAATACGCGAAACAACGGACGGCAGGGTGCGTTCAAGCGGTTCCTTGATGACAATACCACTCGCGTGTCCCGAGATCCATTGACCGGTCTGCGAAGACGCCGGGGCAATGGGCGGGCAGCCATACCACCCCCCTTCATACAGCCGGTTGGGTAAGAGCCATTGTGAGTTCAGGCCTGCATCCATGAAATCCCCGGCCCAAACCATATCGACCTGGGCATAAAGAGCCGCCAATTCATCCGGCCAACGATAGCGCCCGCCATAAGTCAAATTTGGGTGCGCCGCGATGATCTGATGAAAATCAGGAAGTTCCGCCTCCGCCGGATATCCGCGCAAAATGACCTCAACACGGCCCTCGAACTGTTTGGACAGACTGCATAAAAGCTTCAGAGACCGCGCGCAGCGCAAATTGCCAAACCAACCGATCCGCAGTTTGCTACTCTTGTCAGTCACGTCATCTGGTCGCGGCCCAATGCGCGTTTGCAAACGGTTTTCCAACACCTGCGCGCCGCCTGCATCCGGGTAGTACCGCTCAAAATGTGCGCTCAGAAACGCAGGAGACGAGACCCAATGCCCAACACAATGTCGCAAAGCGCGGCGCTCGATGGCCCGAAAGAGTGCGCCGATACGGTCCCGCCGTGCAACAAGTCGATGAATGTCCAGACATTCATAGATCACAGGCGTGCTCAGCCGCGCGCGCCGCCGCGCAAGCAGTGCCGTTAACAGCATGTCGAGATTGCGTGCCACGATCAGATCAGCGTCTGCCAAGGCAGGGACCTGCGCTTTTTTTGCGCCCTGTAGCACCGCACGTACTCGGTGCAGATACCCATTGTCGTAGGTTCGACCCAGATCCGTCACGACCCAGTCTGGCCGCGCGAGGTCAGTCCGATAGCTGGCAAATCCTGCCACGTCGATGCCATCGCGCGCGAACCCCGCCACGCGCCGTTTGATCGCCGCGTCGCCCCAATCATGCGCGAAATACGCCAGTCGTATTGGCCGTCGGGCGTCACGCACCGGCAAGGCCCTGCAACTCTTTGGCCCGCGCGTAGAGTGCGGCGTCGGCCGCGCACATCTCATAAAGCCGGTCCAGTTGATCAGGCGTGAACGCGATGTCAGGTCCCTTGCCCTGATTGTACTTGTGCAAACTCAGTCCAGCGCCAAAAAGCTGTTCGAATTCAGCCGCAAACTGTTCTATATCTTCAAGAAATCCGATTAAAGCGAACTCCTCCAAAGCCTTCGTCGCATACACCAAGCTGGCGGTTTCCGCGTCCTTAGGAACGCTGTGTTGGCCTGACAGATATCGCAGGTAAGTCGTGCAATGCGCCCGTGCGATCGGGCTTTGCAGCCAGACGTCCGGGTCCCGATCGGCGATGCCGGCAGCCACGGCCATGCGATAATTCGAAATCGTGCGTGCCACCGGATCCCGCATGATCGTCAAAAGCTTATACCGACCCAGCAGATGCGTGCGCACGCGCTCAGTCAATAAAACATGCCCATGCACCAAATCGGTGTTCCAGCACCCATGCGTCAGCAAAAGCCGCTCGCGCAGATCGAACGTGTGGTGACCATGTTCCAGGTCATCGTGACACCGCCACGGATCGTCTTCGCCAAAGGCAAGAACAGAGGCAGCACGCCGGGTTGAGAGGGCATCAATCACGCCAACGCGTTTGTGAATCGGCACCGTGGCATAGAGCGCCTCAGACAGAGACGTGCCACCACATTTCGGCAAATGCAGGAAAATCGCCGGATGCCGCAATCCAGCGCCCAGAAGCGACCGCTTGATCCGACCGGAGTAGACCCGGGACCGGCGTGTTGTGCGGCTTTGCGTGACGTCAAAAAGGCTCATTGGCAGCACCCCTGGGAACCTTGGTGAATTCCTTGTTTGCTTACATGTTTCGAAAAAGTGGCGAGATTGCGTCGGCTCAGATGGCTGCCTGGGTTTCAGCGAGGATTTGCCATCAGTTGATGAAAACTTGAGCAGACTTGTGCCGGTCAGAAACTGGACCTATTCCGCCGCGGGTTTCAGACTACTCATCAGGTGGTGAAACTTCTCACCCTGCACCGCGACATGTGTGCGGATCACGTTGGCCGCCATGTCCCCATCACCGTCTTCGAGGGCCGCCACGATCTGCTCATGTTCGCCCATAGACTGCTTCAACCGGCCTCTAAGGCGCAATTGAATACGCCGAAAGGGCTGCAAGCGCCGTTGCAGCCGCAGGCATTCTTGTTCCAGAAACCGGTTGCCGGAGTGCCGGTAGAGAAGGGCATGAAACCTCTCGTTCTCACGGTAGTATCTGTCGGTATCCTGCGCTTCGACCGCGGCGTTGCAGCGCGCGTTGATCTTGTTGAGGTCGCGAAGAGCCTCGTCAGAAATGCGCGACGCCGCAAAGCGGGCGCTGGTGGCTTCCAACTCCGCCATAACTTCGAACATCTCGATGAGCTCAATGGGGCCGGGCTGTCGGACAAATACGCCCCGCCGAGGGATCTGTTCGACCAGGCCAGATTGAGCAAGGCGCTGTAAAGCTTCCCGAATTGGGGTGCGCGATACCGAAAAGCGTTCGGACAGTTGGACTTCATCCAGCCGTTCACCATCGGCAAATGTGCCGTCAAAAATCAGCCCTTCAAGCTCATCCGCGATGATGTCTGCCCGCTTGCGTTCCATGTTTCGCATTTAACATGCCACGTAATCGTGCGCAAGATTGTTATTATTGTATACAAAAATGTTGACTCTGAACGCACGCACTGCAACTTGAAAGCAGTCCGATCTAGAATCGGAAGCGCAATGGGAGGAATGTTATGACTATAAAGTTCACCGCCACCGTGGCGGCGACCGCGCTTTTGGCAGGCACATGGGCCGCCGAAGCCGCAGAGCTAAGGCTGTCGCACCAATGGTCCACATCAGATGTCCGTCATAAGGTGGCAGAGATCGTCGCGAACGAAGTCGCCGCGGCTGACGTAGACTTGGAAATCAAGATTTTCCCGTCCAAATCGCTGTTCAAACCGCGTGAACAATACAAGCCCCTGAGCCGGGGTCAGTTGGATATGACGGTGTTCCCGCTCAGCTACGCAGGTGGACAGCGCCCAGAGTTCAATCTGACTTTGATGCCCGGCTTGGTGAAAAACCATGACCATGCCGCTCGCCTGAATGAAAGCGAATTCATGGGCAAGCTGGAAGATCTGATGGCCGAGGATGATGTGAAGGTGCTAGTGCACGGCTATCTCGCAGGTGGCTTTGTTGGCAAAGACGGGTGCATCACAAGCCCGGAGGACGTCAAAGGTCAACAAACCCGCGCCGCTGGCAAAGCGTTTGAACAGATGCTGGCCGGGGCAGGGGCATCTATTGCCTCGATGGCCTCATCCGAGATCTACAACGCCATGCAGACGGGTGTTTTGACAGCGGCGAACACCTCGTCATCATCCTTCGTCAGCTACCGCATCTACGAACAAGTGGCCTGCTATACACCGGCCAGCGACTTTGCCTTGTGGTTCATGTATCAGCCGCTCTTGATGAACAAATCCACATTTGAGGGTCTCACCGAAGCGCAGCAAGCCGCCATCATGGCGGGCGCGGAAAAGGCTGAGGCCTTCTATCTTGAAGAAGCCAAGAAACAAGACGCGGAATCGGCCAAGGTCTTTGCGGACAACGGCGTTGAGATTGCCAACATGACACTCGAAGAATTCGACGCCTGGCGCGCTTTGGCGCAAGAAACGTCCTACAAAGCCTTTGTGAAGGACACACCGGGTGGTCAGGACCTGCTTGACCTTGCTCTTTCAGTTGAGTGACACACGGCTGAGCGGGGCCGCCCGATGCGGCCCCACCACATTCTGAATCAGGAGTGAGCCATGGCTGGCCAAAGCAACGCCTCGGTCGCACGCGTCGGGGACAATCTCTTTTTGCGCTCAGTTGCGGCGGTCTCCACGCTGGCGGGGTGGTGCTCGGCGGCCATGATCGTGGCGGCGGTGATGATCACCTGCCAGATGATCTTTGTGCGCTTTGTGCTCAACGGCTCAACCGTGTGGCAGACCGAGGCGGTGATCTACCTGGTCATCGCAGCCACGCTTATTGGCCTGCCATATGTGCAGCGCTTGCGCGGTCACGTGAATGTCGATCTGATCCCGCTGGCCTTGCCACCAAAGGCACGGTTTGGCTTGGCCATGGTTACGCTCAGCCTATCGATCCTGATCGTGGGCGTCATGCTTTTCTACGGCTACGACTATTGGCATTTCGCATGGGAACGCGGCTGGAAATCAGATACAGTATGGGGCGTAAGGCTTTGGATTCCTTACCTTGCTTTGCCTGTTGGGTTTGGCCTTCTGCTGCTACAACTGATTGCTGACCTGGTGGCTGTGATCATCGGCGTTGACAAACCCTTTGGGCTGGAGGACGGCTGATGGATCCTCTTGTCCTTGGCGCGCTGGTCGCCTTTTTCACTATATTTGTTCTCTTCTCAGGCGTTTCGGTTGCCCTGGGACTTCTCATCGTCTCAGCTGGTTTTTTGATCGTCTTTGATGGGATGCGCTCGCTGGAGCTCATGCCCGAAATTCTCTTTGGCAAGCTCGACAACTTCGCTCTTTTGTCGATCCCGATGTTCATCATCATGGGCGCGTCGATTGCGTCCACGCGGGCAGGCGCGGATCTATACGAGGCTCTGGAGCGTTGGCTCACCCGCGTACCCGGAGGACTGGTGGTTTCGAACCTTGGGGCCTGCGCGCTCTTCTCGGCCATGTCGGGGTCATCACCGGCAACATGTGCGGCCATCGGTAAAATGGGTATCCCCGAGATGCGCAAACGCGGCTACCCGGATGCCGTGGCCGCTGGCTCCATCGCAGCCGGTGGCACGCTGGGCATCCTGATCCCGCCTTCCGTGACCATGATCGTTTATGGCATCGCCACCGAGACATCGATTGGGCGATTGTTCCTGGCCGGGGTGTTCCCCGGCCTGCTTCTGGTTGGGCTCTTCATGGCGTGGTCGCTCTATTCGACCTGGCGCTCCGGTGACGCGACTGTACTCAGCTCAGGCAGCTACACATGGCGTGAAAAATTCGAAATCCTGCCGCGCGTCTTGCCGTTTCTCGGTATCATATTCGGCGTACTTTATGCCATGTACGGTGGTATCGCGACGCCGTCTGAGACCGCCGCTGTGGGTGCGCTCATGTGCCTGCTCATTGCGATGATCATCTACAAGCTCTGGAATCCACGCGATCTCTGGGTTGTTTTGCGCGACAGCACCAAGGAATCTGTGATGATCCTCTTCATCATCGCAGCGGCGGGCGTTTTCAGCTACATGCTCTCATCGCTCTTCATCACCCAGGCCATTGCTGAATGGATTGGCACACTCGACGTAAACCGCTGGGTTTTGATGGGCGCGATCAATGTCTTCCTGCTAATCGCCGGTTTCTTCCTGCCGCCGGTGGCTGTGATCCTGATGGCGGCCCCAATCCTGTTGCCCATCATCACCACCGCCGGGTTCGACCCAATCTGGTTTGCCGTGGTGCTGACCATCAATATGGAAATCGGCCTGATTTCACCGCCTGTCGGTCTCAACCTTTATGTCATCAACGGCATCGCGCCTGACATCTCGCTCAAAACGATCCTCAAAGGCTCGTTGCCATTCGTCGCCTGCATGATCATCGCAATCATCCTCTTGTGCCTGTTTCCCGGCATCGCCACATGGTTACCAGATGCCGTGATGGGAGCCACAAAATGACAATGCTCGCCGATCTGTTGTCGACAGTTTTTGACCGCAGGGTGAAGTTTGCAAACCTGTTTTCCGATGATGCGCGCAGCACGGAAGATCTTGCCGCGGCGCTGGTCAATGCCAGCAGCGAAGGCGAAGGGCGTGCGCTGGGGCAATTGATCCTGACCCGCTTTGCCGAGATGGACGATGATGGAAAACGCGCGTTCTTCCGCCACGTGGCCGAAGACATGAATATCGACCCAGAAACTGTGCGCGGGGCGCTGTCGACTTACGAGGCTGATCCGGGCAGAGCGAGCTACAAAAGCTTTTTGTTGGCGGCCGAACCGCAGCGACAGGAATTGATCCGGCGCCTCAACATGGTGCCCAATGCCACCGGGCAACTGGTCAACATGCGTGCAGACCTATTGCGCCTGTCAGTGGGTGATCCATCACTTGAGGCGCTCGATATCGATTTTCGCCATCTCTTTGCGTCCTGGTTCAACCGCGGCTTTCTGGTGCTGCGACCAATTAACTGGCAAAGCCCGGCGCATATTCTGGAAAAGATCATCGCCTATGAGGCGGTCCATGCCATCGATAGCTGGGAAGACCTGCGCCGCCGTCTTGAACCTGCTGACCGGCGCTGTTTCGCATTTTTCCATCCAGCGATGCCAGATGAGCCTCTGATTTTTGTCGAAGTGGCGTTGACCTTGGGTATTCCAGGCTCTGTCCAGAACCTGCTGTCCGAAGAGCGCGCGGGCATTCTGGCCGATGACGCGGACACAGCGGTGTTCTACTCGATCTCCAACTGTCAGGCCGGGCTTGCGGGAATTTCCTTTGGCAATTCGTTGATCAAGCAAGTGGCGGCTGACCTGTCGCTAGAACTACCGGGGTTGAAAACCTTTGTCACGCTGTCACCGATCCCCGGCTTTGCCCGCTGGCTGAGTGACGCGCTGCCAGAGGCAGCTCCAGGGGATCACGACCTGATGCGCGCGATGGCGGCGCATTACCTTGTTGCAGCCAAACGGCCAGATGACACACCGCGTGATCCTGTCGCGCGGTTCCACTTGGGCAATGGCGCACAGGTTCAGATGGTACATGCCCAGGCCGATGTTTCGGAGAAAGGGCTGCAACAGTCCCATGGCGTGATGGTCAACTATCTCTACGACCTCGCAAAAGTGGCGCAAAACCATGAACACTTTGCCGTTCAGAACAAAATCGCCATGTCCTCGGAAATCCGTTCTCTGAGCCAATCTGCGGCAAAAACCCTCAAGCAGGGGGTGGTCGATGACAAACCCGCTTTATGATGAGCTATTCGGTAAACATGCCGGTCAAAGCACACCGTTCCTCATCCTGCCGGATGGGACGGTCTGGACGCACAACGCGTTTCTGGCGAAAGCCGCTCAATATGCGCACGTTCTGAAAGCAATGGGCCTACAGACCGGCGACCGCGTAGCCGTACAGGTCGAGAAGTCTCCCGATGCCCTGGCGCTCTATGCGGCTTGCGTGCAGGCCGGATTGGTCTTTCTACCTTTGAACACGGCCTACACGGTCGATGAACTTAGCTATTTCATCGATAACAGCGGCGCGCGCGCGGTGATCTGTGATCCCGCACAGCGCGACGGGTTGGCGCCCGTTGTCGCAAGTTCAGGCGCGGTTCTGGAAACGCTGGATGCAGCCGGGTGTGGCACCTTGGTGGGCAAGGCAAGCCATCAGCCAGACATTTTTGATACCGCCGCACGCGTCGAAGATGACCTTGCTGCGTTTCTCTACACCTCTGGCACAACGGGGCGCTCAAAAGGCGCAATGCTCACGCAAGCCAACCTGCTGTCCAATGCGCGCACCCTGGCCGAGCGCTGGCATTTCACCGACAAGGACGTGCTGTTGCACGCCTTGCCGATCTTTCACACCCATGGGCTTTTTGTTGGAACCAACATCACGCTCATTGCTGGCGGTGCGATGATTTTCGTTTCCAAATTCAATGTCGAGGACATGATCGCGCTGATGCCGCAGGCGACATCAATGATGGGTGTGCCCACGTTCTATACACGTCTCATGAGCGATGAGCGCTTTACCAAGGACCTGACAGCACATATGCGCCTGTTCATTTCGGGGTCTGCTCCGCTTCTGGCCGAGACGCACGCACAGTTCGAGGCCCGCACCGGTCACCGTATCCTTGAACGCTACGGTATGACCGAGACCAACATGAACACGTCCAACCCTTATGACGGTGAACGTCGGGCAGGCACGGTTGGCTTTCCTTTGCCGGGTGTCGAATTGAAGATCACTGATCCTGAAACTGGAGAAACCCTGCCCAAAGACACAGTGGGGCAGATCGAAGTGCGCGGCCCCAACGTCTTCAAAGGCTACTGGCAGATGCCAGAAAAAACCGCCGCTGAGCTGCGCGAAGACGGGTTCTTTATCACCGGCGATCTCGGCCTGATCGATGATCGTGGCTATGTGCATATTGTCGGGCGCAACAAGGACCTGATCATCTCGGGCGGCTACAACATCTACCCTAAAGAAATTGAGCTGGTGCTTGATGCGCAACCCGGTGTGCTGGAAAGCGCCGTGATCGGCGTGCCTCATGCGGATTTCGGGGAAACGGTCGTCGGGGTTGTCGTTCCGGAATCCGGTGAAACGCCTGACCTTGACGCCATAGCCTGTGCCGCCACCACATCCCTGGCGCGCTTCAAACATCCACGTAAGCTCGTGTGCCTTGACGCCTTGCCGCGCAATGCGATGGGGAAGGTGCAAAAGAACATCCTGCGGGACCAGTACAAGGACCTCTTTGTGCCTGCATAAGTCAGGGATGTTTGCTGGCTCAAATCAGGCCGTTTGCTTTCCTGCCTTCCAGCCGATGAGTATCAAGGACCCCGCAATCGCGATCCCCAAAAGGTCGGTGCGCCAGTCCCCTGAAATCATGAAAACGGCCCCAACCAACAATAAAACCCGCATAAACGGCCCTGCTGATCCGATAAACCAGCCCTGGACAGCGCCTGCCAGCATGTAAACGCCTACAAGCGCCGTGACGAGATTGCGCAGGCTGACATACCAGGGCGCTTCCATCAAAAGGCCCGGGCTATAGTAGAACATGAAAGGTACGATAAAGGCCGCAAGTCCGACCTTGAAGCTGGTGATCGACGTGCGCATCGGCTCAGAGCCTGCGATCGCGGCACCTGCATAGGCCGCAAGAGCCACGGGGGGCGTGATTGCTGAGACCACGGCAAAGTAGAAGACAAAGAAATGTGCAACCAGAGGCTTGATCCCGATCTCGATGAGCCCTGGCGCTACAACCGATGCGGCAACAGCATAGGCGGCTGTTGTGGGCATGCCCATACCGAGGATCACGGCGATCATCATCGCAAAGACAAGTGCCAGAAGGGTGCTTTGTTGTGCCAGATCAAACAGCAAGTTGGAAAAGCGGGCCCCGACTCCGGTTAGAGAGATAACCCCAACAATCAATCCAGCACAGGCGCACACAATGATGATCTGAAGCGACATGCGCCCGCCGTTGCCGAGCGCCTCATAGACTTGCTTTGGACCCATGCGGTAGGGGGTCAGCCAACTGACAACCGCCGCTGAGGCAATGGCCAATGTACCGGCGCGAATGACGGAGTACCCGCTGAAGAGAGCTCCGATCAAAATAACGATCGGAAGGAAAAGATATACCTGCCGGATGAGTTCAGACATCTTTGGCAACTCATCTGATCTCAAACCTCGCATGCCCGTCCGGCTGGCCTCAAAATCGACCATGAAATAAATTGAGGCAAAGTAGAGGATGGCAGGGATCAGAGCCGCGACAACCAATTCCGTGTAAGGGATGCCTGTGATCTCGGCCATGATGAACGCACCGGCCCCCATGATGGGGGGCATGATTTGACCACCCGTAGAAGCCGCCGCTTCGATCGCAGCTGCTGATTTGGGCTGGTATCCCACTTTTTTCATCAAGGGAATGGTGAGCGAACCAGTAGATACAACGTTGCCCGCAGACGTACCGTTGATCATGCCCATGAGGCCCGAGGCCAGGACGGACACTTTAGCTGGCCCACCGCGTGCTCTACCTGCGGCGGCAAAGGCAAAGTTGACAAAGTAGTCGCCCACCTTCGAGCTTTGCAGAAATGCGGCGAATACAATGAAGAGAATGATGTATGTGGACGATACTGCAGTCGTCGGCCCGAGCACGCCATTGTCAGTGAATACATAAGTAAAAAAGCGGTTGGCGTCATACCCTTTGTGTTCCAGGAATCCGGGCATCCAGGGACCCGCAAAGGCGTAGGCGATAAATACCAGGGCGATCACAACCAGAGCCATTCCCGCAACACGTCGTGTCAGCTCCGCAATCAGCAAGACGATCACGAATGCGGCCCAACCATTGTTTGGATCGGCAAATGGCGTACCAGCACGCAGGCGCAGCGACAACGTGTCAAGGCTGAACAAGATGAACCCGCAACTCGACAATGTGGCTACAATCAGTGCAATATTGGACAATGGCAGTTGTCCGCGCCGAGCTGGGTAGAGCCAACCGGTTACCAAAGCAACAAGCGTGCCGATGGCCAACGTCCAGCCGAAGAACGCCAATGTCCAGTCAGGTGGTGCCGTTGCATCGGGCGACATCAGCAGAACGGCTGCGGAAAGAAAACCAAGCGCAGTCAAAGTGGCAACCAAGGCCAACCCACCAAGCACAACTGAAAATCGACCCGCCGCGGTGTCTGGAACCGGGCGCACCGAAACAGCGGCGCTCATGCCAAATCCAAGCACAAGAGCACCTGCAATGTGCATTATCCGAAATGTCCAGGTTTCAAGGGGCGCTATATTCAAAACATAGAGATGCCAGCCGCTATAAATTGCGCACAGCAAAAAGCCGACCTGAGTTAACAGGTCGTGCGTTTCAAGGGCAGGCGTGTCCTGCTCTGTTTGTGTTACCTCCACCCGCTGCGTGCGCGCATCTGTCATTTGTTTTGTCCGTTGATCCGCATGAAATTAGCACCCTGTCGTGCTGACAGAGTGCTAATTTCGAGTTCTCTAGCGACGCGTCTCAGCCCTTGAGTTCATCTGGAATGTCGAAGCCGTTTTCTTCAAACCAACGCACTGCACCGGGATGCCAGGGAATAAAGGTATTCTTATCGAAATTTTCCGGCAGGGTTTCAGCTGCTGCTTTATGGATCTCCAACATTTGTGGATTGCTGGTCATTACCGTTTTCACAACTTCATACACAAGACTTTCTGGCACGTCCGCATGCGCGATAGCAAAATTCCACATTGAGACGCTCAATTGATCGTCTTCCAGTGAAGGATAGGTGCCAGCTGGAATTGTGAAAGTCGCCACGGGTTGGGTGGCAACAACTTCACCTTGTTCCTCGGGCGTAAATCCAAAATAGGTCACATCAGTTTGTGCATCGAGCTGACTAAAAGCTGGATAGGGCAGGCCGCCTGCCCAAGTGTAAACGTCGATCAAGCCATCCTGAAGTTGACCAGCAAGGTCAGCTGCACCGCCGTTCCGGAACTCAACGTTTTTTCCCATACCTTCGAGGATACGTGGCCAGTAAGTTCCCGGCGTGCCACCCGCAGGTCCAACCCCTACAACGGTGCCATCAGGTATATCTGCGAAACTTGAAATACCCGAACCAGCGAGCGTTACGGCATGAAAGCCGGTTTTGTACATAGGAAAAATCGCGCGGATTTTGTCGTGCTTGAGGCCGGGCGCCAGAGCGCTTTCGCCATTAATTGCATCAAATGCCGGCCCCATCGTGACCATTGCCATGTCAAGTTCGCCAGTCTGAACAAGCGCAGCGTTTTGAACTGGTCCGCCTGTCACCTCTGTGCCGCCGGGGATGCCCAATGCTTCTGAGACCATGTTGGCCCACCCGGCACCGTATACAAAATACGTGCCACCTTGGCTCGCTGTTCCGACAGAAAAGCTGTCGGGCCAGTCGCTTTTGTCCTCAGCAAATACCGCTGGCGCCGCCAACCCGATTGCGCCTGCCAAGGCAAGCGTTTTGAAGGCACCAAATTTGTGCAAGATCGTCATCATGTCCTCCTGTCAGAGTTTCGCTGAAACAGCGCTTGTTTTGTATTCTTTGTAGTGTGGAAAACTAAGTCGGGCATGCCCGACGGCAAGGTCTTCAACGGATTGTGATGTGGGACTCTTCGGCGGCAAGAGCCAAAGGGTGGGCAAATTTTAAAAAGTGAAAACCAGATCAGAGCTGTTCAGAACTTTCGAAACAGCTTGGTGCGGTCGAACATGTCTTCCAAGGCTTCCATGCGTGCTTGCGTGTGCTCCCAGTCACGCTCCTGCACTTCGGCAATCACGATCTCGGACATGAGCATGAGTGTCAGGTTTGAGTCCCATGCGGAGGGCACAGCAATGTGGCTGGCAAAACTAACCGTTGCGTGCTCCGCGATGGGCGACACCCATTGATCGGTGAACAGCACGATATCGGCCCCACGCTCGCGCGCCATTTCCGCTAATTTGAGCGTGCCGTTTTCGTATCTGCGAATGTCAAAGATCACGACGACGTCTTTTTCATTAAGGTCCAGCAAATAATGTGGCCAGGCATTTGAGCTTGAGGTGATCTGCACGACATCATCCCGAATGACCTGCAGGTGCAAAAAGAAGTAATCTGCCAAGGTCCGCGTGATACGTCCGCCGATGACATAGATTTTGCGAGAGGGATCACTGATCAAATCGCAGCAATGCTCAAACTCAGCAGGGGCGATTTTGGACATGGATTGACCAATGTTGTCGATGACCGCCTTGGTGAAACGGTTGAGCACATGACCCTCAGGCGCATCATCCACCCAAGAGGCGCGCTTGGTCAGGGGGCTTGAGATTTTTTCGTTCAACTCGGCCCTCAAGGCGCGTTGAAACTCGGGAAACCCCGAAAACCCAAGTTTTTGCACAAGCCTTGCCACCGTGGGGGTCGAGACCTCAGCCGCTTCGGCCAATGAGGTGATCGTGCCAAGGCCCGACGCGGGGTAGTTCTGCAAGATCACGTCGCAAAGCTGTCGTTCCGATCGTGTCAAGTCATCCGAGCGGTCCTGCAGTTTTTCGGCAATCGTATTGGTGCTCAACGTCCAGTCTCTTGTCACTGTGTGTGCGGAATTTTTGGTCGATTTTTTACATGATGTACGATCTTGTAAAAAAATTCATCAAAAAACATTTGACAGTCGCAAGTCTGATGAAGAAAAATCTTCATTGGAGGGTGGGATGATCAAGACAGCTGCGACTTCGAGTTTGGACCCGGTGGTCCAGGTGATAAATCCCGAAGGGTTGCACGAGGTTGTCCTGGTTTGCGAACATGCAAGCGCCTATATCCCGCCGAATTTCAATGACTTGGGCCTCGATAAGCAGACGGCCACCAGCCACATCGCCTGGGATCCGGGGGCCTTGGAAACAGCAAAGGCGATGTCGAAACACCTGAACGCTGTGCTTGTGGCAGGATGCGTGTCGCGTCTGGTCTATGATTGCAACCGCCCCCCCGAAGCGCCAAGTGCCATGCCGGACGTAAGCGAAATCTATACGGTGCCTGGAAATCAGGGCCTGTCCGATCAAGCCCGGCGCGCTCGGGCCGAAACTTATTACCGCCCCTTTGAACAGGCACTGAAGGAGACACTTTCGAACCATGAAAAACCGCCTGTCGTGGTTACGGTCCACAGTTTCACGCCAACCTTTCTTAGACAGAAGAGGGACGTCGAAATCGGCATTCTGCATGACGAAGATGCCCGGCTGGCTGATGCGGTGTTGTCCATCGCAAGCGGATACGATGTGCGGCGCAACCAACCCTATGGTCCTGAGGATGGGGTCACGCATACGCTGCGGCGTCATGCGCTGCGGAAGAACCTTCTCAACGTCATGATTGAGGTCCGAAATGATCTCATTGCCTCTCCAGACGCATGTTCAAGGATGGCAAAAACGCTGTCGCTATGGGTTGAACAGGCGCTAACCACTCTACGAGCCCTCCCGGAAAAAGGGGGCGCCCATGACAGTTCTGCGCGCCTATATCGGCTGGGTAGATACCTTTAACCGCCGTGTCGGGCGGTTCATCATGTACGGCATTTTCGCCATGATGGCCGTGCTCTTGTGGTCTACCATCAGCAAATTCTCCGACCAACCCTCACTTTGGACGCTGGAAGTCGCGCAATTTGCGATGATTGCTTATTTCTTTCTGGGTGGGCCGTATGCGATCCAGATGGGTGCGCATGTGCGCATGGACCTCTTTTACGAAAACTGGTCCGTGAAACGCAAAGCAGCCACGGATGCGCTCATGGTGCTTTGCCTGATCACCTATCTTGGCGTGCTGCTCTGGGGCGGGCTCAGTTCCACCGCCTATTCTCTGGGGCACTTTGGATCAAACCCGGTGGGGTTCTTAGTTGATCTGGCCACGGGCGAGAAATCCCTCGGGACACTGGAACGCAGCCGCACGATCTGGCGTCCATATCTCTGGCCGATCAAATCGATCATGTGTCTGGGCATCACACTGATGCTGCTGCAAGCGCTCTCGGAACTGTTCAAAGACATCCTGCGCCTGCGCGGCGAAGAGGTGGCACAATGAGTTATGAGGCCATCGCTCTTTTGATGTTCGCCTCGATGATGGTGCTTCTGTTTAGCGGTCAGCGCGTGTTTGGTGCGATCGGCTTTGTGGCCGTTATCGCCGCGCTCGCCCTTTGGGGGGATCGCGGCGGCTTTGACATTGCGTTTTCGCAGTCGATCAAGTTGATGCGGTGGTATCCGCTTTTGACAGTGCCGATGTTTGTGTTCATGGGCTATATCCTCTCTGAGAGCCGAATTGCCGACGATCTTTACAAGATGTTCCACGTCTGGATGGGCGGCTTACGCGGCGGGTTGGCCATTGGCACAATCGGGTTGATGGTTTTGATCTCGGCCATGAACGGCCTGAGCGTCGCAGGTATGGCCATCGGGGCCACCATCGCGCTGCCAGAGCTGCTGCGTCGGGGCTATGACAAGCGCATGGTGACGGGTGTCATTCAGGCGGGTAGCTCTCTGGGCATTCTGGTGCCGCCGTCTGTTGTTCTGGTGCTCTACGCCATGATCGCGCGCCAGCCGGTGGGGCAGTTGTGGCTCGCTGGGATCATTCCCGGCCTGATGATGGCGGGAATGTTCATCCTTTACATCGCCATCCGGTGTCGCGTGAACCCAAGCCTTGGCCCGGTTCTGTCCGAGGAAGAACGTGACATGCCCAAGGCCGAGAAATACCGGCTATTGCTGGCGGGATTGCTACCCTTTGCCATTTTCTTTGCGATGATGATCCCTTTCGTGAACGGCTGGACGTCACTGGTGGAAAGCTCGGCCATCGGGGCAATCACCGCCTTTCTCGCGGCTGTCTTGAAAGGCCGGATGACATGGACCGTTTTTGAAACATCTGTCCGCAGCACGCTTGGCATCACTTGCATGTTCATGTGGATCATCCTTGCCGCTCTGGCCTTTGGCGCGGTGTTTGATGGGCTAGGGGCCGTCAAAGCCATCGAGAGCCTTTTCACCGAACGGCTTGGCCTCAGCCCCTGGATGATCCTTATCCTGATGCAGCTCAGCTTCATCCTGATGGGCACGTTTCTGGACGACACGGCCATGTTGGTGATCGTTGCCCCGCTCTATATTCCGCTTGTGGGAGCGCTTGGGTTCGATCTGATCTGGTATGGTGTGCTTTATACCATCACCACGCAGATCGCCTATATGACCCCGCCCTTTGGCTATAACCTCTTTTTGATGCGCGCCATGTCGCCGCCTGAGATTGGCCTTGGCGACATCTACCGCTCTATCATCCCCTTTGTCGCGGTCATGGTTCTGGCGCTCACCGTCATCATGCTCTTTCCGCAGATCGCTCTGTGGCTGCCGCAATATGTGTACGGAAATTAATCAATAAGAAGAAAAGCATTGAAGCCAATCGAGTAACCAACAAGGAGACATCAAAATGACCACAAGACGTAAGTTTATCAAAGGCGCCGCCGTCGCTGCGCCCGCCGCTCTTGCCACACCGGCTTTGGCGCAATCGACCATCACCTGGCGGATGCAAACCTATGCAGGCGCTGCCTTGGCCGCCGAAGTGGTGGTGCCGGCGATTGAGACCTTCAACAAAATCGCGGGCGATCGGATGCAGATCGAGCTTTTCTTTGCTGATCAGCTTGTCCCCACTGGAGAGCTTTTCCAGGCGATGCAACGTGGTACGATTGACGCGGTACAGTCGGATGACGACTCCATGGCGTCCCCCACCGAAGTTACCGTCTTTGGCGGTTACTTCCCTTTGGATCTCGCTACTCGCTCGATGTGCCGGTTCTGTTCAACCAGTACGGGCTAAAGGAAATCTGGGATGACGAATATTCCAAGGTTGGGGTCAAGCATATCTCGGCTGGCGCCTGGGATCCGTGCCATTTCGCGACCAAAGACCCGATCAACAGCCTTGAGGACCTCAAAGGCAAGCGCGTCTTTACCTTCCCAACGGCGGGCCGCTTCCTGTCGCAATTTGGCGTAGTGCCTGTCACCTTGCCGTGGGAAGACATTGAGGTGGCGGTGCAAACCGGCGAGTTGGACGGCATCGCCTGGTCCGGCATCACCGAAGACTACACAGTCGGATGGGCGGATGTGACTGACTACTTCCTGACCAACAACATCTCCGGTGCGTGGATCGGCCATTTCTTTGCCAACATGGAACGCTGGAATGAGCTTCCCGAAGACCTGCAGGCGCTTCTGGAAGTCTGCATGGAGCAAAGCCACTACTACCGCCAGTGGTGGTATTGGGGCGGTGAGGCCAATCTGCGTGTGAACGGCACAAAGATGAAGCTCACCTCGATCCCCGACGAAGAATGGGCACAGGTCGAGAATGCAGCCGTCAAATTCTGGGACGAGATCGCAGCAGAGTCTGAGACCAAGGCCAAGATCGTCGACATCTTCCGCAAATACAATTCCGATATGCAAAAAGCCGGACGGCCCTATCGCTACGGCTAGAGACATGCGCCCCGGGGCGTGCTCCGGGGCGTACTCCTGCGCTATTGATAAAAGGTGTACTGTATGACTTCGCCGCTGCTGACCCTTGATGATCTAAACAACCTCGCAGCCTCGGGCAACATCGACACCGTTCTGGTGTGTCTTGTAGACATGCAAGGCCGCCTTATGGGTAAGCGCTTTCACGTCACCAATTTCCTTGAAAGCGGGCACGAAGAAACTCATTGCTGCAATTACCTGCTCGCCACAGACCTAGAGATGGCCACCCCCGATGGCTATGCCGCTACCAGTTGGCAAGCGGGTTATGGTGACTACGTGATGAAGCCGGATCTTGGCACGTTGCGCCTGATGCCCTGGCTCGAAGGGACAGCCTTGGTGCTGTGCGATATCCTCGATCACCATACCCACGCGCCGGTGCCACCTGCCCCTCGGCAAGTCCTTAAAGAACAGATTGCACGACTGACCGCCCACGGGTTCACGCCTATGATGGCGACCGAGCTGGAGTTTTTCATCTTCCGCAAATCCCTTGATGAGATGCGCGCCGAGGGCTACCGCGATCTGGCGACACTTGGACCTTACAACGAAGATTATCACATCCTGCAAACCACCAAGGAAGAACATGTGATGCGCCCGCTGCGCAATCATCTGGTGGCTGCTGGAGTTCCGGTTGAAAACTCCAAAGGCGAGGCCGAGGTCGGGCAAGAAGAGCTTAACATCAAATATGCCGATGCACTGGGATGTGCTGATCATCATACGATCGCAAAACACGCCACCAAAGAAATCGCCTGGCAGAAGGGCCATTCGGCCAGCTTCTTGCCCAAATGGCACCATGATCGCGTGGGCAGTGCGAGCCACGTGCATATGTCCCTTTGGGCGGATGGAAAGAACGTGTTTCACGATCCAGGTGGCGAGAACGGAATGTCGCAAACCATGCGCCACTTTATGGGCGGTCTGATCGCCTTTGCCGCGGACTGCACGTACTTCTTTGCGCCTTATATCAACTCGTACAAGCGGTTTGTGAAAGGCACGTTTGCTCCTACGAAAACCGCCTGGTCGGTCGACAATCGCACAGCCGGGTTCCGGCTCTGCGGGGCGGATACAAAATCAGTTCGGGTTGAGTGCCGCATTCCCGGCTCGGACATCAATCCTTATCTGACACAAGCTGCACTTCTTGCTGCGGGACTGAAAGGCATCGAGGACAAGCTTGACCTTTCTCCCGCCGCGACGGGGGACATGTACGAAGATGAAAGCGTGCCGGAAATTCCCAATACACTACGGGCCGCGACTGAAAGCCTACGCAGCTCCACGATGCTCCGTGCGGCCATGGGCGATTTCGTGATCGATCACTACACCCGCGCGGCGGAGTGGGAACAAGAGGAATTCGACCGCGTGGTGACGGACTGGGAAGTCGCCCGTGGGTTTGAGAAAGCGTAACCTGTGTTGTATGCCAAGTCGTGCGTACCACCACATCGAACAAGAAGTGAAAGACATGACCCTGACTGCAAACTGGAGTTACCCCAACCCGATCCGTTTTGGCGCAGGCCGCATTGCCGAGATCGCTGATGCCTGCGCTGCAGCGGGCATCAAGAAGCCGCTCTTGGTGACGGATAAGGGGTTGGCCGACAACGAGATAACGCATCGCACCGTGAGTTTGATGGACGAGGCTGGGCTGGGCCGTGCACTTTTTGCAGATGTGGACCCCAACCCAACGGACAAGAACGCCGAAGCCGGGGTGCAGGTCTATCGCGACGGCGGCTATGACGGCGTGATCGCCTTTGGGGGCGGCTCGGGGTTGGACCTTGGCAAGGTCATCGCCTTCATGGCGGGACAAACACGCCCGATCTGGGATTTTGAGGATATTGGCGATTGGTGGACGCGCGCTGATCCGGATGGCATCGCGCCGGTGGTGGCCGTGCCGACCACGGCAGGGACGGGATCAGAGGTGGGTCGCGCCAGTGTGATCACCAATTCCGAAAGCCACGAAAAGAAGATTATTTTCCACCCCAAGATGCTGCCCGCTGTTGTTATTGCCGACCCGGAACTCACGGTTGGCATGCCCAAATTCATCACAGCTGGCACGGGCCTTGATGCTTTTGCCCATTGCGTCGAGGCTTATAGCTCTCCGCACTATCACCCGATGAGCCAGGGGATTGCTCTGGAAGGGATGCGTTTGGTGAAGGAGTATCTGCCCCGCGCATATGCGGATGGCACCGACATTGAGGCCCGCGCCAACATGATGAGCGCGGCGGCCATGGGAGCGACGGCTTTTCAAAAGGGGCTAGGCGCCATCCATGCGCTCAGTCACCCCATTGGGGCCATGCACCACACCCACCACGGCACCACCAATGCGGTCTGCATGCCCGTGGTGCTCCAATTCAACGCGTCGGAAATTCGGGATCGGTTCGGCTCTGTGGCTGCTTATCTGGGCATTGACGGCGGCTTTGACGGGTTCTGCAGCTACGTCGATGCGCTGAACGCCGCAATGAACATTCCCAAAACGCTCACAGATCTTGGCGTGAAGGATCCAGACATGGATAGCCTTGTAGATGCAGCCCTGCGTGACCCAAGTACCGGCGGTAATCCTGTTAAGATGACGGTTAACAACACGCGCGCTTTGTTCCAGGCTCTTCTCTAGCTGGAAACGTTGAGTGAGTGCCTTCGAAAATTGGCACGTGCTCCTGAAAGTGCTGCCAAGTCGCATTTGCAACTTGCATGAGTTCATCGGATTGTCGAGCGCTCCATGAGCGGCCTGCGGTTTTCATTTGCCTGTGGGCAATTCCGTTCACAATCATGTAGGATTGGCTTTCGGTCGGGCGAGGTGCCGGATACACAGGTGGCAGTATCACAGCCGGTCTATCGCGGCTGGACAAAGAACGCGGCAGTCGGGCATTGCAAACGTGATGAACTCTACCATTTTCAGTTGTAGAAGGGCTGTTGTTTCACAATGTTTGTGTGGCCAAAATTGCAAAGATAAGCACATAGAAGCACCGTTTACGAACTGGGTTGTCGCATGATCAGAACCTCAGGCATTGTCGCAATCGTGGCTATACTTGTGTCTCTTGTCTTGCATGGCTTGGGGTTGAGTCTGGGCACCCGTGAGACCCGCACGCAAACGCCAGATGCTTCCAATACGGACGTCACCGAAACCGGGGGGGCGTTTGAGGATTTTGCGGAACCCGCTCCTCCTGCAGAACAGCCTGATGTCACACCTCCTGATGCTGTCGTGGAGGAGCCAACCTCGAATGCGCTTGTGGCGTCTGACAATCCGCAGAACACGCTGTCGCCCGATGCCGCGGCGGCAGAAGACACCGCGCCCGAAGCCGAAGAACAGGTCGAAGGCGAACCGGAGGTGAATGAACCCCAAGAACAAAGTGGCGCGGATGATGACAACATCGGAGAGTTGGCGGCATTACAGCCAGTTGAGACGCCGGCAGACGGCGCAATTTCTCAGACAGAACCCGACACGACCGAACCTGAACCCGCGGCAGATGACGCTCCGCAGATCGTGACGCCCGAAGTGCCAGAGCTTGCGCCGATCCAAGAACCGGACAGCTCTTCCGAGGTGGATGTGTCAGAGCCTGAAGAGACCGATGTAGACATTGCCTCGACCCCCGATGATCCAGAGATCTTGGCCACGGACGAGACCGAAGATCTGTCGCAATCTGCTGTCACGCGCTCGCTGCGTCCACCAGCCGAGCGACCATCAACCGAAGAGCTGGGCGCAACCGAATATGTGCAACAGAAACAGCAGCAACGGCAGGCAAGGGTGATCGAGTCGCCATTGGATGTCTATCGGCGCACCGGTGTTGATCAGTTGTCATTGGGTCGAAGCGGTGGGTCTGGGGCGACAAGTTTTGTCGGCTCTGGCGGTGCTGGCAACGCAAGCGTGACCAACTATGTCGGTCGCGTCCTGGTTCAGCTCAATCGCTTTCCGGTCGGTAAAACCTCCGACAGCGGCACCGCCCGTGTGCAATTTCAGATCAACCCCAATGGCTCACTTGCCTGGGTCCGTATCGTGCGCAGTTCCGGCTCGGCGGCGGTTGATCGTGCTGCAACAACGCAGGTGCGGCGCGCCGCACCCTTTCCACGAACGCCAAACGGCGCCAGCCAAAGGCTGGTCTTTTTGTACCGCAACAAATGATCGGCAGGGACCGGTCGCAACCTCGATGAACGCAGATTTGAAATGGATGCTATGACTATGACGCAAGGGAGAGACAGATGAACATGATCGCAAGGGCCGCCGCGATGCTGGCGGCTGGTCTGACACTTGCCACCGGCGCATTGGCGCAGGACGACGAGCTGGGAGAGGCCGTCCTGATTGAGTTGAACGCCGTGAAATCCAACGAGGCAAGTTGCACTCTGACGTTTCTGGCTTTGAACGGGCATCCTGCGCCGATCAACAAGGTTGTTTATGAAACCGTCTTGTTTGATGCATCGGGGCAGGTGGATCGCCTGACATTGTTTGACTTTGGTACATTGCCACCCGGGCGCCCAAGGGTACGTCAATTCACCTTGCAAGGGCTCACCTGTGAGGGTGTGGGCAAGGTTTTGATCAACGGCGCACATACCTGCGACGCCCCCGATCTGGACGCCGCGGCTTGCGAGGCAGGGCTGATCGTTGACACGCGGACAAATATTGAGGTGATTGGATGACCATGATTATAGAAAGCCTGCGTCAGATCGCGGCGCTGGGTGGACCCGTTGTGGTCATCCTTCTCTTTATATCGGTCGTGACACTGGCGGCTATCCTCTACAAACTCTGGCAGTTTTCCGCAGCGGGGGTGGGACGCCACAAGGCGTTGCAAGCCTCTGTGGCAGCCTGGGACGGTGGCGACCGGGGCGCTGCCGTCGTGGCGCTGAAAAGGTCCAAAAGTTACCTGGTTCCAGTGGTGGAAATGGCCTTTGCCGCCGGACCGGGTGACGCCAAGCGCTTGGAGGCAGAAGCAGAAGTCAGGTTTGCGCGTCTGGAAGGTGGGTTTCGCCTCTTGGACAGCGTGGCACAGCTTGCGCCGCTTCTTGGGCTCTTTGGCACGGTTCTGGGCATGATCGAAGCCTTCCAATCGCTACAGGACGCAGGTTCGCAAGTCGATCCATCGCTTCTTGCCGGTGGTATTTGGGTGGCGCTGTTGACCACGGCGGTAGGGTTGGCCGTGGCCATGCCGACCGCGATGGTGCTGAGCTGGTTCGAAGGACGCATGGACGCCGAACGCGTCACCGCAGACCGCGCCATCACTTCGATTTTGCACCCTCAGGGCCGTCGGGGCAGCCTGTCACGCGTCACAAACGAGGAACCGACTCTTGCGTAGACACATGCGGCGCAGACGTTTGTCTTTGACATCCCTGATCGATGTCATCTTCCTTTTGCTGCTTTTTTTCATGCTGTCCTCGACCTTTTCGAAATTTTCCGAGGTTGAGCTGGCCTCTGCCAGCGCCGGTGCCTCGGGCAATAGCGACGTGCAACGCAGTTTCCTTAAGCTGGGACAAGGTAGTCTGAGCCTGAACGGGGAAGAAATTGCGCCGGAGGCTCTGGCCGCCAGCTTTGGAAATATCTCGCCCGAGGCCGACAAAATTTCGGTCATTGTCAGCATGCAAGATGATGTCACGGCCCAGCGGTTGACCGATATTCTTGTTGTGCTGCGCGGCATTGACCGTCTCAAAATCAACGTGTTGGGGTCTTGATGCGACACCGTAAGCAAACCACCCGGCGTGAACCCACGATTGCCCTGATCAACGTGGTGTTCCTAATGCTTGTGTTTTTCATGGTGGCCAGCACGTTGGCCAGGCCGCTCGACCCCGACCTCAAGCTGGTGCGCACCTCGGAACTGGATGGCCGAGCGCCGCCCGATACACTTGTCTTGCATGCAGACGGGCGGCTCGCATATCGCGGAGAATCCGTCGCATCCGCGCAAGAATTCTATGCCGCATTGCCCGAGGACAAAACAGATGTGGTGCGGATTGTACCGGATGAAGCAGCCCCTGCTGCAACCTTGGTCAATCTGGCACGTGAGCTTCGCGAGCAGGGCGCGACACGCGTACTGATCGTAACCGAGCGTGGATTGGAGCAAAGATGACCGACTTGCCGCATATCCTGAACTGGCGCAGATTGAGCGACCGGATCACAACGTCCGGCCAACCCTCCGAAGCCCAGCTTGCCGAGATCAGCGCGCTTGGCGTGACACATGTCATCAACCTTGGACCGCATCACAACAAGGGTGCGCTTGCGGACGAGCCTGGCACTGTCGCCGCGCTGGGTATGAAATACATCTATATTCCGGTGGAGTTTGAGACGCCGACAGACAAGGATTTTGATACGTTTTGCCAAGCGCTGGACAAGGTCAAGGACGAAAAGGTCCACGTGCATTGCATCTACAATGCGCGCGTCAGCGCTTTCTTTTTCCGATATGCCAAGTCAAATCCCTCGGCACTTGGTGTAGATGCCCAAGCGAATATGGAAGGCATCTGGAGACCAGGCAATGATTGGGCAACACTTGTCGAAAACCCGGACGCGATCGGAAAACCAAACTTGTATGCGGGTGAAGATTACTGACCCGTATGCCAGTCGCACGAACAATACGAAACTGAGCGAGGCGTCAGGTTTTCTCCGGCCATTTCCAGGCCATAGCACCCAGGTAATTGCCGGTATCCACGGAAACCACGGTCATACGCTCCGGCGCGTACCCATCCGCCTTGCGCGGGTTGCGAAACGTCTTCCGGTTCCGTGCCATTCTCGTAAGCCCGGACACCGTCAGAACCAGAAACGCGCCTTCTCCGCGAAGGGGAACGGTGTCCATGGTGCTCCATCCATTTTGAAGTGCTTGCTCCAGCATCTCAAACGGGTCTCGGCGCTTTGGCGTAGAATGCTTCACAGAAAACGTCCCCAATTCCCTCACCCACATCTCTTCTAATTGCAGAACAAACGCCAATTCAAGAGGTCACATCGCACGTCGCCGCGCTCAGATCATAAAAGGCCAGCAAAGCTGCGTGGGCCTCATGCTTACACTTTGGCAAGAAAGCGGATATTGTTTGTGATGCAAAGAGCGTGGGGAACGCAAAGACCATGATCAACATGCAAGAAAAACAGGTCGTTCAGAACTCAACCTTGTTCAAATCTCTACCAGAAAACGAGGCTGAGTGGCTTATAGAAACGGCACATGTTCGCGACTACACGAGTGGCGAAACGATCTTTATTCAGGGCGACCGCGCCGAACACGTTTTTGTGGTGTTGCGGGGATGGGTCAAGCTTTACCGGATTGATGAACATGGGCAAGAAGCGGTTGTGACGGTTTTCTCGGAGGGGCACAGCTTTGCCGAGGCCGTCGCGCTGAAGGGCGAGCGTTTTCCTGTTTCCTCAGAATGCGTATCGGAGAGCAGGCTCCTCTTGATACCTGCTGCCGGACTTGTGAAGCGGTTAAACCAGCGCCCGGACCTGGCTCTGTCATTGGTGGCCTCAACCTTTCAGCACCTTCATGAACTGATTGGTCAGGTTGAGAGTTTGAAAGCAAGAACCGGGGCACAAAGGGTTGCCAATTTCCTGATTGATCTGTGTGCTGAAGAGACCGGGTCTTGCGTGATAAGGTTGCCCTATGAGAAACACCTGATCGCCGGACGCCTTGGATTGAAACCAGAAAGTCTGTCACGTGTTTTCTCGCGGCTTGCAGAGCACGGCGTGGCGATTGACAGGGATCTGGCCAAAATCGAAAGCGTTACCGCTTTGAAAAAGCTGTGTAATCAGGACAGAGCCGCCAACTGGAAGTGAACCGGATTGGTGGCGCGTTTGATCTGTCTGGCGCGTCAAGGTTGCACCGTGCGTTTCACGACTTTGATCTTCGTCAAACCTCGCCACGCTGAGTTGGGCTAAACTGCTGTAAAGGTCATGCGACAGCACCGCAGGCCCATGGCACTTCACGCTGCTCGCACAACGTAATGTCGACCAACATGAGTGGTTGATGAAAGTCCTGATCGTTTTCGAGACCGTAGAGGGGAAAACGCAAAAGATTGCCGAATTTGTCAACCAGCAGATGTCTGCCGCGGGCCATGAGGTTCATCTGCTGAACACGCAGCTGCGCTCAACGCCCTTGCTTCCGTGCATTGGATGAACAGCCACATTGGCAAGTTTCATGAAACCATCTTCGGAAACGAGGAAAAGGCCCGCAATTATTTCACCTTGCTGAACAGCAACCCACACTTGGTTGTGTGTAATTTCGTGAGCGACGCCCTCAGATACATTCGGCAAACCAGGGACTTGGCTAGCATATTTGGAGTATGCGGCATCAATGCACAAAACGATTGCCTCAGCATCCGCCAATCTCGCGTTTCGAATGATTAGGTTTTCCAAACACATGTCCGTGCCGTTTTTCAACGAGTTTTTCAGGGCGGGTTGGCTTTGCCTACAGCTGCGCTTCACGCAGAATCCAGTTTACAAACTTCTGAACCTTAGAGCGATCAAGAGCCTGCGTCGTCGTGACTACATCGTACCCAATACCTGGGTGAGCGGACACATCGAAAGGGTCAACCAGTAAGCCGCTGGAAATATAGTTTTGAAGGATGGGCTTACTGCCCAGAATGAACCCCTGACCAGAAACAGCTGCTTGTACAGCTTGATTATAGTCTGTGTAGTTGATGCCTCCACCTGGTTTCACATCATTGGCACCGACGGCTTCAAGCCATGTATGCCAAAAATTCCATTTTGTTGTTTCGACTGCCCAAGGATATGCTGATAAATCCCATCGTAGTAAGGCAACGTTTTGCAGATCGGCTATCTCCGTCATCGGGGGTGGACCAGCAGCCAAGCCTGGACTGCAAAGCGCACTCAAGTGCTCATCGAAAAGCCTGTGCGCGATATGTTCACCATGGTCTTGCACACCGAAACGAACAGCCACGCTTACGGCGTCGTCACTCAGATCAACTATGGCCAAAGACGAATCCACGAGGATCTCGATATCTGGGTGTTGATCACGGAAATGCTGCAAGCGGGGGACAAGCCACGCAGACGCGATAGAAGGCTCGACTGAGACAATCAAACGGTCATCTTCGCAAGCGTTTCGGATACGTTCTACGGCGAAAGAAATTTGACGAAATGCGCTGCTAAGATCGTAGTGGGCCTGTGCTCCAATGCGGGTCAAAACCATTTCCCGCCCTTCAAACCTCATGAGGGGTTCTCCAAAGGCGTCTTCAAGTTTTGCGACCAGTTGCTTGACTGCTGCCGGTGTGACGGACAGTTCGTCTGCAGCTTTTTTGTAGCTGCCCAACCGGCCGGTAGCCTCAAAGGCGCGTAGTGCGTTTAAGGAGGGTAACCAGCGAGACATTATTAAGAATACCTAAATGAAGTATGCAGATCAAATTGCTATTTTGTCGTGGGCAGCACGCTTATTGTCAGACAAATGGGTTGGTTTCCTATGGCCAACATCTGGACGTGAAATGTTTCAGACTTAGTTTTTCTGAGCAGCCGAGGCGCTGGGTGTGGGGATCATTGGCCGGACCAACGAGGAAGTTGTCTGAACCATGTTTCACTCCACAAATTCTAACGGATACGTCGCTGTTGTTCTTATGGACGGATTCTCGGCGCTGAGCCTTGGCGCTATTGTCGAGCCGTTTTCATATCTGTCGCAGGCATATCCCGACATCGCGCCGAACATGATCCTAGTCGGCCTTGACGGTTTACAGACGCAATCGCAAAGCGGTGTAGAGGTGCATTGTGACGAGGACAGCAAGACGCTGATCAAGCGTTTGAACCTTGGGCGTGCAAAAGCGCGGATAATTGTATGTGGTCCAACGCATGCGGGGCCTGTCCAAGATCATGATTTATCATCTGTTTTGCGCGCGGCGACACGACATGGCGCATCAATCTGCACTCTTGGAGGCGCGACCTGGAAGATGGCCGAAATTGGACTGTTAAAGGATCGTGCAACTACCGTGCACTGGTCATTGCTCGCAGCATTTTCAGAAAGTTATGCTGAGGTCGACACGCGTGACGCTCTCTATATCCCGGATGAAAAGATTACCAGCTGCGCGGGGGAGACTGCTACGCTCGACATGGTGCTTGAACTAATCTCATCTATCTCCCCGGCTGCGGCAGAAAGAGCTGCTAATCACTTCTTGGTGGCCTCTCCACGGAACGGGTTGGCCTCTCAACCCGGGGCTCGGGCTAATCGATTGAGGGGCGTCCCATCACTTTTGTCTGACGCTGTAAGAGTGATGGCCGACAACATAGAAGAACCTTTGAAGGCTGCCTCGATTGCTACTTACTGCAATGTATCTGTGCGCAAGCTAGAGCGACTTTTCCAGTCGCATCTGGGTACATCACCGATCCAATACTATACGCAGCTTCGTATGGGGCATGCTCGTGACCTGCTGATGCAAACCGACATGTCGTTGTTGGATATCGCTGTGGCGTCCGGTTTTTCGTCAACCGGGCTGCTGACGAAGAAGTTCAAAAAAAATTATGGGCTGACACCAACACAGATGCGGAATGAGGCAAGGATCGGCACGATTGCCTGACCACTCGAAGAGTCAGATTTCCTATATTGAACGTTCAGATCATATGGCTAATTGGATTCCCCGGCTGAGGCTAGTCTTCAAGCGAATACGCTAGGACATGGGCGGGCCGGATTTTCGTAACGTGAACACGACTCGTCAATTCCTGTGAAAAATCCGGGTGCGTCAATGCCTGCGCGGTTCGATGCACAATACAAGGTTCACGCATGAACAACGATATCCTATGGGTCCCTGATGAGTCGGCCTTTACCGACAGTGGTTTGGCTAGATTTGCCAAATCCTGTGGTTTTGATCCCAAGAATTACGCCGATCTGCACCGTTGGTCTGTTAGTGATTCTGGATCTTTCTGGTCTGCAGTGTGGGATTTCACGGATGTGGTCGGCGAGAAAGGAGATGTGTTCTTCGTACCGGATGAAACTGCCTGGATGACCGGTGCACGGTTTTTTCCAGAAGCTCAGCTTAACCTCGCCGAGAATCTGGTGCGCGGCAATGGTGCAGAAGTTGCCGTGTATGAAATGCTCGAAAGTGGTTCGATGAGCGTGATTACGAGGGCCGAGTTGCGTCAGCGGGTGGGCCGAGTTGCGCAGGGGCTCAGGTCTGAAGGTGTGATGCCTGGTGACCGGGTGGCTGGTGTCATGCCAAACACGATTGATGGGTTGGTGGCCGCTCAAGCTACAATTTCAATTGGGGCGGTCTGGACCTCGTGTTCCCCCGATTTTGGTACATCAGCCATTGTAGATCGTATCGGTCAGGTGGATCCAAAGGTATTGTTTGCGGCACCACGGTATCGCTATGGCGGCAAAGACCACGACATTGGTGCGCGGATCGCAGATGTTATGTTGCAGTTGCCATCGGTCCGGACCCTGGTCCAAAGCGGGGAGGGGGAGGTGCCAGGGTTGTCTTCGGTGCTTATGGGGGATTTTGGCAAAGACGCGGAACCCGAGTTTACGCGTCTGCCCTTCGATCATCCGGTGTATATTCTGTATACATCGGGGACAACCGGCGCGCCCAAAGCCATCGTTCACCGCGCTGGTGGGGTCTTGTTGCAACATCTCAAGGAACACATCCTGCATGGTGATGTTCGCCCGGGCGACAAGGTGATTTGGTACACCAACACTGCGTGGATGATGTACCACTGGATGGTGTCAGCTCTTGGTGCGGGGGCCGCAGTCGTGCTTTACGACGGAGCTCCGATACTCAAAAGAGAAGGTGTTTTGGACCCCTCGCCGTTGTGGACCCTGGCGGAACAGATTGGTGTCACACATTTGGGAACCAGCCCGAAGTACCTCGCGACGCTTGCCGCAGAGGGTTATGCGCCGGGTGAATTGCATGATCTATCCGCTCTGCGAAGTCTGCTTGTGTGCGGTGCGCCGACGCTGCCTCATCAATTTGATTGGGTCTATCAGTCGATCAAAAGTGATATGGTCTTTTCGTCAATCTCTGGCGGCACAGAAATTCTTGGTTCCTTTTTGATCGGGTCGCCGCTGCATCCTGTGCGACGAGGGCAATTGACGGTCAAGGCGCTTGGCCATGCGATTGACGTGCTTGACGAACGCGATGCACCTTGTATCGCGCGGCGTGGTGATCTTGTCTGTACAGAGCCCTTTCCATCTATGCCGCTGACCTTCTGGGGCAAGGGTGGTGATCAACGATATCGTGATACCTACTTTGCGGATCGGGACGAGATTTGGACTCACGGGGACGTTGCTGAACTGACTCACGTGGGCGGTGGATACGTCCATGGACGATCTGACAATACTCTCAAGCCTGGCGGCGTGCGCATCGGCATTTCCGAGATTTATGCCGTGTGCGAGTCCTATCCCGAATTGGAGGATTTTCTGGTCTTCGGGGTTTCACACGAAGGAGATGAAGAAGTAGTTCTTTGCCTCAAACCAAAGAAAACTTCGGAGATAACTGCCGATCTGGTGAAGAGTATTCGGGGGCATATCCGCACCGCTGCGTCACCGCGCCATGTCCCGGCGAGGGTGCATGTGGTGTCGGACATACCTTACACAATCAACGGCAAACGTGTGGAGGGCGCTGCGCGCACGGCAGCCGCCGGAGGTCAGGTAAAGAACCTTGGCTCGATCGCCAACCCGGAAAGCCTTGAGCACTACAAGTCACTACGCCGGGAGGACACTCTTTGAAGGCGCTATGGAGCGAGGCGGTAATTTCAGGCATCGGTGAGCTGAAGCCTGAACGCAAGACGGATGGCATCAACACGATGGACCTGTTGATGAGGGTTTCGGCCGAGGCCGCTCAGGATGCAGGTATTGAGGTTGGCGAAATTGATGGGTTGCTTGTCGGTCCTCAAGTTGGCGAGACACCACAGCACGTGCCTGCAACGGTGGCAGAGTACTTCGGAATGCAGCCTACGATGTCCAACGTGGTCGATCTAGGCGGGGCATCAGGCCCAGGCATGATCTGGCGAGCGGCGGCTGCCATCCAGATGGGCATGTGCGAGACGGTGCTCTGTGTACTGGGAAATCATCGTAATCCGGTGCTACCTCGTTCGCACAATCGCAACCCGGCGCGAGAGTTTGACACGCCCTTCGGAGCATCGGGGGCCAACACGTCCTACGCCTTACTCATGCAAGCACATATGTCGCAATATGGTTGCGCGGCCGAGGACTACGCCGCTATCGCCGCTGGTGCACGTGCCAATGCTCAGTTGAACCCGCTGGCGATCTTTCACGGTAAGCCGGTGGATGTGGAAGGTGTCTTGGCCTCGCCGATGGTGACATCGCCTCTGCACCTTCTTGAGATTGTGATGCCCGTTGCAGGCGGTGAGGCGGTGATAGTTACAACGCCGGGGAAAGCCAGGAAGTCCGCGCACAGACCAGTGCGTTTGTTGGGCGCGGGTGAGAAAATCACGCACCGTGCTGTGAGTCAGGCGCCTAGCTTGACCTCTGGCCCTTTGAAGCCATCGATTGCACGCGCGTTACAACAGGCCGCGATGGACGTCTCTGATATACGTTTTTTGTCGCTCTATGATTGTTACACCATAATGGTAGCCGCAACCATTGAAGATGCCGGGCTGTGTAAACCCGGAGATTTTGGACAATGGCTTAGCGCCAATGGCGGCATGGGTCTTGGTGCGCGTCAGCCGATCAACACACATGGAGGTCAGCTTGGTTTTGGTCAGCCTGATCTTGCTGGTGGAATGACCCATGTGGTCGAAGCAGTGCGCCAGTTGCGAGGCACAGCCAACGGGCGCCAGATCGAAGACTGCGAAACGGCGCTGGTTACCGGAAACGGAGCAACTATGAGTGAGGCTGTGGCGCTAATATTGGGAAGCGTATCATGAAGACAGTTTTGCAAGAACTTTCGGTGCCTGGGCCAACCGTGACAGCGCTTACAGAACCCTTCTGGAACGCCGTCAAGTTTGGCAGGTTGATGATTCAACATTGCGCCGCCTGTCACCGCGCGGTCTTTTACCCGCGCACGATTTGCCCGCATTGCTGGGCGGATGCTTTGACCTGGACAGAGGCCACAGGTCAAGGGCGGCTCAAGAGCTATTCAGAGATTTGGAAGCCGGGTCATCCAGGATGGATTCCAGCAACGCCGTATCTGGTGGGCTTGGTTGAATTGGATGAGGGACCGACCATGCTTAGCCACATCCTGGCAGACGGTGCGAAAGTGACTGTCGGGGATGCTGTGCACTTCGCCCCCACCCAGATCGGCGACCAGATACTTCCTTGTTTCAAAATTACTTAACACAAATCGGGAGAGCAAGATGACTGACAAGATCAAAGATGGCTGGATTGGTGTCACCAACGGAAAACCAACGGTTGGGCAAGCCAGTGAACGCAGCCGCACCACGCTAATGCAAGATATCCATTCTTTCACCGATATGACGGGTGACCGTAACCCCGTGCACTATGACGAGGCACTCGCGAAGAAGACTGCGTTTGGGAAGTTGATCGTTCAAGGCGGCGTGACAACGGGCATTCTTAATGCCTGTGTGGCCGAAGATTTACCAGGGCCAGGCACCGTGTTTCTCAACACCAACCTTAATTTTAAGAAAGCGGTAGGTGTGGGTGAAGAAATCACTGGCCGTGTAGAAGTGGCCTCTATGCGTGATGACAAGCCTATCTGTACGCTCAACGTCTCTGTGCGCGATGCAGACGGCGACGTTTGTGTCGAGGGAACCGCTACCACTTATACAATGCCTCTTGACGGGCTTTGAAGGTACGGGCTGAGAGCTTAAAGGACAATGACATGGGCAAATGGCAAGCGCTGACGCTTACTGGCGTCGCCGTGCTCTTGTCGCTGATGACATGGTTCTCGGCCACGGCCGTGTTGCCTGAGCTCACGTCGGTACATGATCTGACAGCGGGCCAAGCTGCATGGTTGACCAACGCAGTGCAGCTTGGCTTCGCAGTGGGTGCTTTGTTTGCGAGCAGTCTGGCGGTTGCTGATGTATTGCCACTGACTCGCTACATGGCAGCTGCGGCGGCACTCGCTTGTGTTGCGAATGCATTGCTGCTTGTCGACATGGGAGCGACTGGAGCTATTGCGGCGAGGTTTTTGACGGGAGTCGCCCTTGCCGGTGTTTATCCGCCCGCAATGAAGCTCATCGCAACTTGGTTCAAGACGGGGCGCGGAATCGCGATGGGTGCTATGGTGGGCGCGCTCACGCTTGGTTCTGCCATGCCGCACTTGGTGCGCGGCACCGGCGGCATGGTAGCTTGGGAGGCGGTAGTGCTTATCTGCTCGTTGGGTAGTGCCGTCGCAGCGCTTTTGTTTGGGTTGGTCTTGCGAGAAGGCCCACACGCGTTTGCACGCACACGGGTCAGTGTGCGGCAGGTTGGGCAGATCCTAAGAAATGGACCGGTTATGCTCGCAAATCTGGGGTATTTCGGCCATATGTGGGAGCTTTACGCGATGTGGGGCTGGTTTCTGGCCTACGCCGGGCACGCGTCGACGGAAGGTATTGGTGCAATCAACGTCTCGCTGCTCACCTTTGCGGTGATCGCTGCAGGTGCACCGGGGTGCCTTCTTGGTGGCTGGCTTGCTGAACGGATTGGGCGCTGCCGGACGACAATCCTGATGATGGGTGTTTCCGGGGTATCTGCCCTCTTTATCGGTGTCTTCTTCGGTGGACCGACTTGGGCCTTTGCGACAATCGCGTTGATCTGGGGTTTTACTGTCGTCGCCGACAGCGCGCAGTTCTCTGCCGCAGTGTCTGAGCTTTCGGAGCCTCATCTGGTTGGATCGTCACTGACATTTCAGATGGGAGTTGGATTTGCGATCACCATTCTAACCATATGGCTTACCCCTTTGATGGCTGCATGGCTGGGAAGTTGGCAGTGGACTTTTGTCTTGCTGGCACCCGGGCCGCTGATTGGAGTAATTTCTATGTATCTGCTTTACCGTCATCCAAAATCCGCGCTGATGGCTGATGGGCAACGCTGATGCAATGGAGGATCAAGATGTACCGTTTCCGGTTGTTCGCCGTGCGTCACGCGCGTGGTTTTGAATGGATCTACAAGGTGGTGGAGCGTGCAATGGTCCTGCTCGATCCGGTGTTTGCCAAGGCCGGCTACAATCGGGTGGAAAGACCCATCGCCATGGTTGAAAAAGGCGTTAAATCATTGTTGTTTGATTGCAAGATGTGCGGTCAATGCGTGCTATCTTCAACCGGTATGTCCTGCCCGATGAATTGCCCAAAGCTGATACGCAACGGCCCCTGTGGTGGAGTGCGCGACGGTGGTTATTGCGAAGTCAAACCTGAGATGAAATGTGTTTGGGTGTTGGCCTGGGATGGGGCCAGTCGGATGAAAAACGGAGGTGAAAAAATCCGCGAGGTCTTGCCCCCGGTCGAACATTCACTTCAAGGTTCATCGTCTTGGTTGCGGGTCAGTCGCGAAAAAGCCAACGCGATCCGGGAAAGTCGGGATGCGTCACGCAAGGCGCTGGTTAAAGCCTTTCCCGAAGCTCGGCTGAACGAGCCTGCTGCAGCACCACTTAGCGTCGAGCCGTCGAAAGCTACGCGGGCAGAGGCTGAGAAATGATAGAGACTACTGCAAATGAAGAACTCTTGACCTATGCGCCGCCGCCTGAAGGGTATGTGTCGCACAGTCGACTGGAGCGCGTCTTACGTTCGGGTCGATTTGCTGTAACAGCGGAGTTAAATCCGCCTGACAGCGCGGATGCAGCGGATGTCTATCAGGCGGCGCGACCATTGGGCGAGGTGGCGGACGCGATCAATGCAACGGATGCCTCAGGTGCTAATTGTCATATGTCATCCATCGGCATTTGCGCTCTCCTGACCCGGGCGGGGTATTCGCCTGTCTATCAGATTTCCTGCCGGGACCGGAACCGGATCGCGATACAGGGCGATGTGCTGGGGGCTGCGGCGCTAGGTGTCTCCAATGTATTGTGCCTAACTGGAGATGGCGTCGGGGTCGGCGATCAGCCTGGGGCAAAAGCAGTTTTCGATTTTGACTCTCTCTCGCTCTTGCGCACCATACGCACTATGCGAGACGAAGGTGTTTTTCTATCAGGTCGTAAGATCACGCGCCCGCCGCACCTGTTCCTTGGCGCTGCTGAGAACCCCTGCATTCAACCTTACGAATGGCGCCCAGACCGGTTAATCAAAAAGATCGACGCGGGTGCCGAATTCATTCAGACCAACTACATTTACGACATTCCATTGTTTGAGGCTTTCATGGCGCGAGTGCGTGATGCGGGCGGCGATAAACGGGCTTTTATAATCGCGGGCGTGGGCCCGCTTGCTTCGGCCAAGGCAGCCCGATGGATGCGCAATAACGTGCCTGGCATTCACATCCCTGACCAAATCATCGACCGGATGGAAGCGGCCGACAACCCATCTGAGACGGGCAAGCAGATCTGTATCGAATTGATACAGCAGTTGCGCGAGATAAAAGGCGTCGCCGGCGTACACATAATGGCTTATCGCCGCGAGCAACTCGTCTCCAGCATCGTAATGGATTCCGGTGTTCTGACGGGGCGGCGAAAGGGAAAGGCACGCCCCTAAGCCGGAAGGCGCTTTGCTACGTATCTAATTCTTGATGGCAATTTGCCGGTGCACGGCCACGCCAAATTCACCTATTCTGGACGGCTACAAGAATATACTCGGTTCGGTTTTGCCAAAGATTGAGTCGGCCAGAGGCTAATTCCATGCGCATCAAACGGGAAGAATTTTCAATGAAAGGTGACTCCCATGACATTCCAATATTCGGAAAAACGGATTCCTCGGAGTTTGAGTCCTCTGGGGTTTGACCAACTCAGATTTACGTGATCGCGGAGCTGACCGAGTTGGCCAAACTTCAAAATAAAATTTTAAATCAACGACCTGCCTAGCATTCCAAGATGCAGGTCGTCATGGAGTTTCACTGAATTGAACCCAGTGCATCGGTGCCCATGTCGCGTTTCGGAGCCTGCCACTCAGATAGATCAGCTTAATGCAGTGGTTAGAATAACCGATTTCCCAATGAATGAAGCCACCCACATACTTTTCTTGAGTTAGCGAGCCAGCTGGATCGGCTGACCTGTGGTCATAACCAGACTCGCTCTCATCAAAGATGCCTTCGGAGTGAGGACGGGTCTGAGTATTGGCCAAGTGTCACAACGCACGACCCATTGAAGGACAAAACATTCAGATGGTGGTGCCCGCATTTGCGATTGCCGCTACCGAAGTTACGGGAGGATAAGCAAGATGAAGATAATGAATAAATCGCTGCGATTTGCTGCAATCGCAGGCCTGGCGTTGTCGCTGGGTGGGGCTGCCGCCGCGGGTGATACGTGGGAATGGTGGCCAAATTCGGCGGAGAAAATCAGCGGAGATGTTGTTGAGACATTTGACTACACGCCGCGGATGGATGCGCCATCGCAAAAGTGGCATGTATGCGTTTTGCTGCCGCACCTGAAAGACACCTGGTGGGTCGGCATCGGCGTTGGTGCAATGAAGGAAGCCGAGCGGCAGGGTATTAAGGCTTCGCTCTTTCAAGCTGGTGGGTACACTGAGCTGAATAAACAGTTATCGCAATTTGATGACTGTGTTGCCCTAGGCGTGGATGCTATCCTGATTGCTGCAATCTCCGAAGGAGCACTGAAACCGAAGATCGAAGCCGCTCGAGAGAAGGGCGTTAAACTGGTGGCCGTCGGCAATCCGATGTCCGACGATGTCACGCTCGATTCAGCGGTTTTTGGGGACTACAACATTGATGCTGAAGTGGCCGGCAAGGCGCTGGTGGAGCATTATGAAGCCATGGGCAAGGAAAGCGCCCGCGTTATAAACTTTGCCGGTGTCGCCGGTGCAGGGTGGGCCGAGCAGGCTGCGCAAGGGTGGACCAACGCCTTTGAAGGCACGAGCGTTGAGCTAGTCGAGCACAAATATGGCGAAACCGGGAAAAGCACACAGCTCAAACTTGTTGAAGATACCATCCAGACCTATGACGATATCGACGCTTACGTCGGTGTGGCTGTCATGGCCGAAGTTGCACCTGACGTTTTGGAAGAAGCAGGGATGGCAGGTAACGTCGATATTCTGGCCTTCTACATGTCCGAAGGCGCTTTGAACGGCGTGATAGACGGATCGGTACTTGGCGTTGCCTCGAACCCTATGGTCGTTGAGTCAGCGGTGGCGATGGACACAGCAATACGTCTGCTTGAAGGAGAAGAGGTGCCGGGTCGCATGCGCTTGCCACCGGTCTGGATCGATAAGCAATTTGTTGAGACGCAGGACATGTCAAAGTTCACGCCTCCCGATGGCTGGGAAGTGATCTACACTGTCGAGTGACCAACTCTAACGCCATTCACAATTGATGCACGACCGCGTTTGAACGTGGTCGTGCAGAAGGCCGCCAGAGGTTTTCAGACTGCCTTGAAAAACCGACATTCTTTCTACAGGCACGCGTCTTCATTGATACCGACGGGTGCAGACTGGACATTCCAATGACCGCGAATTCAGCCACCAATCCAACAGGCGCATCTGCAAAGGTGGACACTCCTCTCATCGACATGAAGGGGATCCAAAAACGCTTTCCCGGTGTGTTGGCACTGGACCAGATCGAGTTCGAATTGCGTCCGGGAGAAGTGCACGTTCTATTTGGCGAGAACGGTGCTGGAAAATCCACATTGATCAATGTCATTTCAGGAACCTTCCCTCAGGACGGTGGTATTTACAAATTTTGTGGCGGAGTCTTAAGCAACCTCAATCCGTATCGTGCTCGCCAGATTGGGATCAGCCCGGTGTTTCAGGAGTTCAGCTTGGCTCCAGATCTGACCATAGAGGAAAACCTATTTCTGGGGCGGGAGGTCAGCAAGGGCGGGGTTTTAAACAAAGGCGAAATGCGCACGAAGGTCGCGCAGGTCCTGGAATCTCTCGGCTTCGATCTGTTGGCAAAACAGCGGGTGGCTGAGCTGTCACGCGCTCAACAACAGATGGCGGAAATTGCAAAGGCGCTTTTGCATGACGTACGCGTTTTGATCCTGGATGAGCCGACGGCGTCTCTGAGTGAGCGAGAAACTGAACGGTTGTTTGAAATTATTGACGATCTCAAAGCCCAGGGAGTCGGGATCATCTACGTGTCGCACCGCATGGCGGAAATCAAACGCTTAGCAGATCGCGTCACAGTGTTGCGGGATGGGCGGCTCGTCGGGACAGTTGAGGCCGAGCTGGTGAGTGAAGAGAAATTGATCGAAATGATGACCGGTCGAACATTTGAGGCGATGTTCCCCCAAATTGAAAATCGCGCAGGTGACACGCTTTTACAGACCTCCGGACTAACGACGCGGGACCGGTTGGTGGATAACGTGGACTTCAGCGTCAAAGCTGGAGAGGTCGTGGGAATTGCCGGGCTGGTAGGCTGCGGCAAATCGGAATTGGCACGTGCTGTTTTTGGTCTCGAAGACATTGAAAGTGGCAGGATAGAGTTGATGGGGCAAACGGTCACGCGACCGTCACCAGCACATATGCTTAATCGCGGCTTGTGTTACTTCCCATCAGACAGGGTGGCGGAGGGTTTGGCTTTACCTCGGTCGATCCGCGAGAACATGACGTTGGCGGCACTTGATTTGAAAGCCTTTGCATCTCACGGTTTTCTGAAAATTAACTCTGAACGTCGCATCGCAGAAGAGATGATCCGACGTTTAACAGTAGCCCCAAGTGATCCGGAGAAACGTGTCGAGTTCCTGTCGGGTGGGAACCGCCAAAAAGTGATGCTGGCCCGTGGGCTTGAGCGGGATGTTAAGGTTTATCTTTTTGACGAACCGACAGTTGGCATCGATGTCGGTGCGAAAACGGAAATTTATAACCTCATTAAGGAAATGGCAGAGGGCGGGGCTGCGGTGGTCGTCATCTCGTCAGAGTTGCCCGAAGTGATCCACCTGTCGCATCGAGCTTACGTGATGCACCGGGGTGCATTGGTGGCCGAGTTGACAGGAGATGAGATCAACGAAGCGACAATCCTCGCGCACTTCTTTGACCGCGATCATCTGGACGAGGCAAGCTCGCCATCGCTTCGGGATGCAGGGTAGCGCAATCATGGAAAAAACACTCAATCCAATCCACAAAGCTGAAAGCCGGCAAAGTGCTGTCATGCGTCGCCTGATGGTTCTTGGACTTTTGCCGCTATTGATGATCGTTCTGTGCATCGTCCTGGGCCTGGTCGAGCCGAAGTTTCTGCGCAGCGCCAATCTTATCAACGTGCTGCGAAATGCCTCTTTCCTGATGCTGATTGCTTCAGGGCAGATGATGGTGCTGATCATCGGCGGCTTTGACTTGTCCATCGGAGCGGTGGTGGCGCTGACCTCTGTGACGACCGCACTGAGTATGAATGCACTGATTGCATTATTTCCGGATTCATATCTGCTTGTGATCTCTCTTGGCGTGCTGGCAGGACTGGGTGCTGGAGCTGCTGTTGGGTTGCTCAACGGTTTCGTCGTTGCCTTGATGAAGGTCAGCCCGTTCATGGTGACGTTGGGCACGCTGTCAATTGCATCAGGTCTTGCGCTCTACATGACCCAAGGTGTGCCGGTTTACGGGATGCCGGATCTCTTCACGCGTGATTTCGGGCGAATGCGGATTTTTAATCTGCCTGTGGTTATCTATCTGACGGCAGCAATGCTGGTTCTCATCTGGTGGATGATGAACCATACGAAGTTCGGCAAGTACATGTATGCCATTGGCAGCAATGAACATGCCGCGCGCGTCTCGGGCGTGAAGGTGACCTTCTATATCGTGGCAACCTACACTGTCTGTTCGATGGTGGCGGCCCTGACTGGTATTTTGCTTACAGCACGGGTTGGCTCCGGCGAGGCGGGCCTTGGCGCAACACTGATGATGGAAAGCATAGCCGCCGCGGTGATCGGAGGAGTTTCCCTGCGTGGTGGTGTGGGGCGTGTTGAAATGGTCGCCCTTGGTGCTCTCTTCCTGGCCCTTGTCACAAACGCAATGAACTTGTTGCGGGTGGACAGCAAATTGCAAACGATTGTCATTGGCGTCGTCATCATCCTGGCCGTCGGTATCGAAACCTATCAGTCCAAGAGGGCGAAACGATGAGCGATCAGGTGAATGTAAACACGGCGAGCGGTTCGGGTCTTTACAAAATGATGATGGGGTTTTTTGCTAGCTATGGGTTTTTGCCCGTGATCCTTGTCTTTATTTATCTGGGATTTGGCCTGGTTGAACCGGTCTTTCTAACCGGGGCAAATGCACTGAACATTATTGAACAGGCGAGCTATCTGATAGTTCTGGCGACCGCGCAAATGTTCGTGTTGCTTACTCGCGGTTTCGACTTGTCACTTGGCGTTGTTGTGTCTGTTGTCAGCGTGGCCAGTGCGATGGTTATGGTCTCGATCGCACCAGAAGGTGAAGGTCCTGTCATCCTAGCTTTAACCGCTGGTATCTTCACAGCACTAGCCGTTGGGGCAACGGCAGGGGGGATTAATGGTTTATGCGTTGCCTATCTCGGGATCAATCCATTCGTCGTTACCCTAGGGATGCAGGGCATCGCATTTGGGTTGGCTACTACGATTTCTGGTGGATTCCCTGTCTTTGGCTTACCTGAAGTGTTGATCAACAGTTTGGGGCAAGGCGGGGCATGGCTCGGTTTTTTGTCCCCGCCGGTTGGTGTCTGTATTGTCATACTTTTGCTGTCACATTTCATTCTGAATTACACCGTTTTTGGGCGCAGTCTTTATTTGCTAGGATCCAATCCGCGAGCAGCAGAGGTGGGTGGTTTACCCTGGCGGCGGCACAACATGATGGCCTATGTGCTGTGTTCGACTATTGCCGCCATAGGCGCAATCCTAATCACCGCGCGCACCGGAACGGGCGAGCCAAGCACGGGCGGCGGCTTGGTGCTGCTCAGCATTGCGGCAGCTGTTGCAGGCGGGGTGTCCTTGCGCGGTGGGGAAGGTCGGGTAATCCATGTTGTTTTCGGGGGTCTCCTAGTATCGGTACTGTCGGTGGGCATGAACCTGGCAAGGATCGACAGCTTCCTGCAGCAGGTTGTACTTGGGTTTGTCGTGGTCGGAGCAGTCTTTCTGGACCGTTTGCGTTTGCGCATCCGGCTTTAACTAAAGTGGGCCTCCGTGAGGCTGTGTCGCAGGCGGAATCTTGCCGCTAAGATTCTGATCCTAATAGAAAATCTAAGTGTTTATCGCAGATATACAGCGTTCTGGATTGGCTCGCGTAAGGGTATAATTCTGGAGCGCGAAGCAAGCGCTTTAGCATTGTCTCGTGCCAACCTGTCTGAGGGAGGACACATCATGAAGAATAAAGGTATATTTGCTATGGCACTCGCTGCCCCAACTTTCGTATTTGCCGCCGAAAGCTCTGACCCAATCGTCATTCCGACGCACAACTGGTCCAGCCAGATCGTAATGAGCCACGTCGTCGGCGATATTCTGGAGAGTATGGGTTACACAGTTGATCATATCGAAACTGGCAGCAACGAAGTCTACGAGCACCTACAGAAAGGTGAAGCCACGATTGTGGTTGAGGTCTGGGAAGGGGTGTTTGGGAAGTTGTTTGATGCCGCCTTAGAGACCGGGAATGTGGTTGATGCCGGATCACATGAGGCGACAACGCGTGAAGAATGGTGGTATCCAGATTACGTCGAAGAGATGTGCCCTGGCCTTCCTGATTGGGAGGCACTCAATGCCTGTGCGGCAAAATTTGCGACAGATGAGACTGGCGACAAAGGAATGTTCCTTGCCGGTCCCGAAGATTGGCCACAGCATCATATGGAACGGATCAAAGCGTTGGATATGAATTTTCAGATGGTCCATGCCGCCTCGGCCGAAGCGCTTTGGAGCGCCATTGACGAGGCAAAGGCCGAAGGACGTCCCGTCGTTCTGCAAAATTGGACACCGAATTTTGTTGAAGCGGTGCACCCAGGCAAATTTGTTGAATTTCCAGCCTATGAGGCTGGTTGCATGGAAGATGCATCTGTTGGGGTTAATCCCGAAATGGCATATGATTGCGGCGCGCCTGTCGATGGCTACCTGAAGAAGGCGGCTTGGGCCGGAATGAAAGACAAGTGGCCAAATGCCTATGCAGCACTTGAGCGGATGTCATTCACGAATGCGCAGATCGCCGAAATGGCCAAACTTGTAGACGTAGACGGAATGACGCCCGAAGCAGCTGCCGAAAGTTGGCTTTCCGCAAACGAAACACTTTGGACGCCTTGGGTGAACTGATCGGCAACATCTTCCTGTCCCGATCGCGCAATCTCCCAGCGCAATAGGGTTCTACTGCCGGCTTCGGATATCTTCGCTTTAAGCGGCTTGTCCGAGGTCGGTTTTTGTCAATGCGACGTTCCGTTTCGTACAAGTAGAATTTCTGACTCTTGTGTTGAGATAATACCGTTTTTCGCAGGGGCTAAGCTTTCCTAAACTCATTGAAAATCTGGTGGACTCTTTTTTAGGCCTACCGCTGATTTTACCCGCAATCTTGAACGCAACCGCAGCATACGCCGCGCCGTTCCCCAACAAGGATGGTACAGTAAATTGCCAGATACAGCTCAGACGCAAGGCCTCGATAAGGTCATTCACGCTCATTCGCACACAGTGCTTAAGCTGAACACAAAGCGGTTCGACAAATCACCCTATTTCGACAAATGGGCAACCAAAGATACGATCTTCGGTATCTACAACACGCGCTTGTATGCAGTGTCCTTTGGGGAGGATGTGATTGCTGACTATTGGCAGTTGCGCAAAGGCATTATGCTATATGATGTGCCTGAGATGCCGATTGCCATCAAGGGGCCCGATGCAGTTAAGCTACTGGAACGTGCGCTTACCCGAAAGATAGGAAATATGGGCGTCTGGAAGGCGCGCTATGCTATTGCCTGCACACCGCAAGGCGGAATCATCATGGATGGTGTCGTGATCCGTCTGGCTGAAGACCATTTCTGGTACGTTCAGGCCAATGGTGGCTTTGAGCATTGGCTTAATCTGATGTCCGATGGCATGGATGTCGAGGTTAGCGATCCGCAATCGCGGGTCTTGCAGGTGCAAGGCCCCAAGGCTCTGGAATTCTTGGAAAAAGCCTGTCCTGGGCAGAAGCCGGAGCGTTGGGGGTACTTTAACGCAGGCCGCTTTAGCTTCAACGGTATGGAAGCAGTTGTGTCTCGAACCGGTTTCACGGGAGAGATGGGAATCGAGATTTACGGTAATCCGGAAAACGACCCGCACAAGTTCTGGGATTACATCTTTGAGGTCGGGAAAGAGTTCGGCCTGCGCATGGGGGCGGGCGGGTCAATGACACTGCGTCGAGTGGAGGCTGGTATCCTCGACTACGACATGGACATCAATCCTGGCACGACCCCATTTGATGCAGGGCTTGAAAGCCTCGTGGAGTTTGACAACCCTGACTTCATCGGGCGCGATGCGCTGATGAAGGCCGACAAGCGGAGACGGCTATATGGGCTTAAGTGCGAAACTGGAATCCCGCGAGTAGGCACTCGGATTTTGGATGACGGTCAAGACGTTGCCCGCATGACAATCGGGGACTGGTCTCCCACATTGGAGAAAGGCATCGGCTACGTCCTGTTTGACGAACCAGAGAGTTCCAGCGGAGCTTGGGTCGGACGAACGCTTCAGATCGAGACACCCGATGGGAATATGCACAAGGCAGAGATTGTCGAGCTTCCGTTTATGGACCCGGACAAGAGGATCCCGCGCGGGCTGGAAACGCCACCTGAATAATCGGAAACAGAAATCAAAGTAGGCTGGTGCTTCACAAGGGCGCCTACCTGTTTTTCGACAGAAGAGGCAACTACTTCATGGATATGAATGGCGAACAAAAAATTAACGCCCCGCAAGCCGTGGTTTGGCAGGCATTGAACGATCCGGATATGTTGCGTGATAGTATTCCAGGCTGCCAGGAACTGGAAAGAACCGGAGAAAATGGGTTTGAAGCCACAGTGAAGGCCAAGGTTGGTCCAGTCTCCGCGAAGTTCGCTGGAGTGGTCGAACTGCTCGATATAAATGAGCCTGAGAGCTACAGAATATCAGGAGAGGGCAAAGGCGGCGTCGCAGGATTCGCTTCGGGAAGTGCAAATGTCCGGCTTGTACCTAATGGTGAAACGACCACTTTGTTATACACCGTCAATGCCAAGGTAGGCGGCAAACTTGCTCAAATTGGCAGTCGGTTGATTGACAGTGCAGCCAAGAAGATGGCTAGCCAGTTTTTCACCAAGTTCTCAGATAATCTTGAGGCATATTCCCCAGAGTCACCGGCAGAACCAGCCGACTGATACTGGCCCAGCGTTAAGTTTAGCTAAACGCTGGGGGCAGATTAAACGAGTTCCCCAAATTTACAGGCAGAGATACTTTTTACACACGGGCGCACTGCGCCTGACCAATCGCGATGATCATGGTGATGCTAAACCGGGGAGGGGGTCGCACGTGCCTACTATTTCTATGACTGTGAACGGCAGGGATGTGTCTGGTGACGTCGAAGGACGCACTTTGCTGGTTGAGTTTATTCGCAAGAACCTACGCCTGACTGGCACGCATGTTGGTTGTGACACGAGCCAATGTGGTGCCTGTGTTGTGCATGTCGATGGTCGGTCAGTCAAATCCTGCACGATGCTTGCGGTCGAGGCTGAAGGAACCACGGTAACCACGCTCGAAGGACTTACCGAAGATGGCAAGATGCACCCAATGCAAGAAGCGTTTCGCGATCAGCATGGCTTGCAATGTGGGTTCTGCACGCCTGGCATGGTGATGAGCACGATTGACCTACTACGGGTCAATCCCAATCCTTCCGAGGCAGAAATTCGCGAATGGCTTGAAGGCAATATTTGCCGCTGCACGGGCTATCACAACATCGTCAATGCTGTTCAGCAGGTCGCATCAGGCGACGCCGCTTAAAGAAAGGCCGGACCCATGAATGATATGCTGGTTGGTAAACCTCTGAAGCGCAAAGAGGATCAACGTCTGCTAACGGGTAAAGGGCGCTATGTTGACGACATTCGTCGTCCAGGCGAAACCTACGCGGTGTTTGTCCGTTCTCCTGTTGCGCATGGGACTATCAAGTCCATCAACAAAGAAGCAGCCCTTGCCGCGCCTGGCGTATTGGGCGTGTTCACCGGTGAAGACATCCAGCGCGATGACTGGGGCTCAATCCCCTGCGGTTGGGTGGTGACCGACCGAAAAGGTGAGCCGCACAAAGCTGTGCCGCACTATGCTCTAACGCCGGATCGCGCTCGCTATGTCGGTGATCATCTTGCCGTTGTGGTGGCCGAGACCTACGAGCAAGCGCGCGACGGTGCTGAATTGGTTGAAATTGATTTCGACGAGCTGGAGCCGGTCATCAACCTTGCAAACGCTCTCGAAGGTGAACAGATCCACGATCTCGCACCGCAAAATCTGTGCTATGACTGGGAGCTGGGCAGCCGGACTGAAATTGATGCGATCTTCGAGACCGCACATCACATCACCTCGCTCGATCTAGTGAACAACCGCCTTGTACCTAACGCGATGGAGCCTCGTGCGGCCATCGCCGAATACGATTCCGGCTTGGACAGTTATACACTTTGGTCCACCAGCCAAAACCCGCACATGTTGCGTTGGATGTTGAGCGGATCGGTGACTGGCATCCCCGAAACGAAGATACGCGTCATAGCACCTGATGTAGGTGGCGGGTTTGGCATGAAAATCTATTGCTACCCGGAGGAAACAACCTGCCTTTGGCTGTCAAAAATGATCGACCGCCCGGTGCGTTGGACCGGGGACCGGTCAGAGTCGTTCCTGGCGGACACCCATGCCCGTGATCACCTGACCACCGTCGATCTAGCGTTGGACAAGGACGGCACGTTCCTAGGTATGAAGATTGACACTACGGCCAACATGGGTGCCTATCTGTCAAACTACGCAACGAGTATTCCGACCTATTTCTACGCCACATTGTTCGCTGGTTGTTACAAAACACCAGTGATCTACAGCAACGTGCGTGCGGTGTTCACCAACACATCGCCAGTGGATGCTTATCGTGGTGCAGGCAGGCCCGAAGCCGCCTATCTGATCGAGCGGGTTGTTGATGTGGCGGCGCATGAGATGGGACTCGACCCAATCGAAATTCGCCGTCGCAACTTCATAAAGCCTGCGGACTTTCCGTACCAGACGCCAGTTCATCTGACCTACGACATCGGCGATTACGATGCTTCGCTCGATGAGGCACTCAGGATGATTGACTACGACGGTTTCCCAGCGCGCCGCGAAGAAGCCAAGTCACGCGGCAAGCTGCGTGGCATTGGTCTAGCTTGCTACATTGAGGCCTGCGGTGTGGCCCCGTCTCAGTTGATCGGCAAAATGGGAGCAGGTGCTGGTTTGTGGGAATCCGGGCAGATCCGATTCAACGCGACGGGCACTGCGTTTGTTTTGACTGGTACGCATGGGCACGGTCAGGGGCATGAAACGACATTTGGTCAGATCGTGGCCGATATGTTCGGCATCCCGATTGAGGATGTGGAGCTGATCCACGGTGATACCAGCCAGGTTCCCATGGGCATGGGCACCTATGGATCGCGTTCCCTAGCGGTTGGAGGATCAGCAATTGTTCGCGCCGGTGAGAAGGTTATTGAAAAAGGCCGTAAGATCGCCGCCCATATGTTGGAAGCCTCCGTCGTAGACATCGAATTTGAACAGGGTCTCTATTCGGTGACCGGCACCAATAAATCCGTCACGATTAAGGAAGTTGCTGAGCGCGCTTATGTGCCGCTCGACTATCCCGAAGGACTTGAACCGGGTCTTGATGAGACCGCGTTTTATGATCCGGGGAATTTCACTTACCCGGCTGGCACTCATATCTGTGAGGTCGAGATCGACCCTAGAACTGGTGTGCTGGAGATTGTCGATTGGGTCGCCGTGGATGACTTCGGCACTGTGATCAACCCGATGATCGTAGAAGGGCAAATACATGGTGGACTGGCGCAGGGGATTGGCCAGGCGATCATGGAAAATGGCGTCTATGATCCCGAAAGCGGGCAATTGATTACCGGCTCATTCATGGATTATTGCATGCCGCGCGCTGATGATCTGCCAAAATTTCGTGTTGGCTACACATGTACCCCCTGTACCCATAATCCGTTGGGCGCGAAAGGTGCGGGTGAGGCTGGGTGCATCGCAGCTCCCCCGACACTAATCAATGCGATCGTGAATGCGCTAGAGATCCGGCACATCGATATGCCGGCCACGGGTGAGAAACTGTGGCGCATCGCCAAAGATAAAATTGCAGCGGAATAGGAGGGAATACGAATGTATAGCTTCAACTATCACAACCCCTCCTCGCAACAGGAAGCCGAAGAGCTTCTGGCATCCACTGATAGTCCGTCGCTGCTCGCTGGTGGCCAGACCCTGTTGCCGACGCTAAAACACAGATTGGCCGAGCCGTCTGATCTAATCGATCTGAAAGGGATAAGCGGTCTGAGCGGTATTCACAAAGAGAACAATTCGATCGTCATCGGTGCAACTACCACCCATTGTGCGGTGTCGGAAAATGAATTGGTGGCGCGGCACATCCCCGCGTTGTCGAAACTCGCAAGCGGCATCGGCGATCAGCAGGTGCGTCACCGGGGAACGATAGGCGGATCGGTGGCCAATAATGATCCGGCAGCGGATTATCCTGCGGGATGCATTGGCCTTGGCGCTACCATTCGCACCAACCGCCGCGAGATAGATGCTGATGACTTCTTCGTCGATTTGTTCGAAACGGCGTTGGAGGAGGATGAGATGATCCTTGCCGTGTCCTTTCCTATACCCCAACAGGCAGCCTACATCAAATTCCCGAACCCAGCTTCGCGCTATGCCCTAGTGGGCGTAATGCTGTCTAAAACGGGCGGAGATGTGCGCGTTGCCGTCACCGGGGCTGGGTCTGCCGGTGTCTTTCGTGACAGTCATATTGAAGCCATCCTTGGCAAGAATTTTTCCGCTGAAGCCATCGATGGCAGCGGTATTGATGAAGCGGACATATCCGCCGATATCCATGCCTCAGCTGAGTATCGCAAGCACCTAATAGGCGAAATGGCACGCCGTGCTGTCGAGGCCGCCAGCGGGGGTTAACCGGGAGAGATCATCATGATCTGGGAGGCGACGTTTTGGTTTGGGTTGGCCCTCTCGCTAGTCGCGGGGTTCTTCTATTTCAGGGAGCTTGGCGATATCAGTCAGATGTTTTTTCGCATCAAGCGGAACAATCTGGTCTGGGTAATCCGTCATGAGTATAAGATCATGGGCGCAGGCCTTGCCGGAGTCCTGGCCTGTACGCTGAGCTATTGGCTGGCTGGAGCCGGAACGGGTTTGATCTGGTGGCCTGCTTTGATCATCTGGGGGCTTTTTTACCTTTTCCCTTATGTCTGGCTACACACGGGAATGCGCACCAAGACCGGAAATGCCAAATACTACAGCCTCAAAGAAGCGCGCCAATTCGTCAGCCCTTCGAATGAAGTTCTGGTGATCGTGAATAATGGCATTGCGCGGGCTCACCCCGATGCCGAGCTTCTGCGCCCTCATGTAGTAGGCAATTCCGACGGGTTTGACGGGGCGGATATCCAGATGACCTATTGTGGTATGTCCAATCTGGGACTTGCATTCGAGCCGAGCATCAACGGACAACCCGTCAAACTGGAGGTCATGGCGCAAATCGCCAACAACCTGATCCTTCGCGACAACAATACCGGCGAGCCTGTCCAACAGATATTGGGAGCCCGCGAATGCGAGATCGTGCAAGGCACAGGCATGACTCCGTGGCCGACGTTCCGCATGACATTCCGAGGGTTCGAAAAGGCGTATCCTGACGGAACGGTTTATATTAACCAACCATCCTCCAATCCACTCTTGAAAATTCTCGATACTGCCCAGGACATGATGTTTACCTGGGGCATCCGGGCACAACACCGTATTGAGGCGCCATTGATCGACAACATGACCCGTTCAGATAGCCGGCTGCCCAACAAAACGTATATTTGGGGCGTTAACATCGGCACAGACGCGACATGCTATACCGATGAGTTTGTTAAGCATCATGAAGGTCCTATTAACACTTCTGTTGGTGGGCGCGGTATCGTAGTGGCCTATGATGAGAATTTCGAGAGCCTTGGGGTTTGGTACAACGACAGAGGTGGGCCTGTCTCAGAAATAGACTTCTACGGGAAATCGGATCAAGGCCAATTGGCGCGTGTAGAAACGCTCAAGCCTGGAATGTTCTGGCATGTCTGGGCCGAGTATTTTCCACACACGGACATCAACCGTACAGATCGCGAACCGGCCCGGCGTGCGGGATGAGCAGCTGGCTTCCCTCCCTCAACGGGCTGCGTGCCTTCGAGTCGGTATCACGACATCTGAACTATCGAAAAGCAGCTGAGGAGTTACACGTCTCGCCTGGCGCAGCCAACCAACTTGTGCGCAAGCTGGAAGACGCTTTGGGCGGACCACTTCTGGAAAAGAAGGGCCGAAAACTAGTGCTGACCCCGATTGGGGCGGTTGGGCGCGAAGGCCTGTCTCTCCCGTTTCGGCAGATCGCCGACACGGTTGAGCGGATGCGAGCCATGACCAGCGCGCAAAGGTTTGTTGTAACGACCACCCCATCCTTCGCTGCATCCTGGCTCGTGCCCCGGCTAGAAAGGTTCAAGGAGGCCAACCCCGGAATAGACGTTCTGATCGACTCCACCCCGCAGATTGTGGATATGGAAGTTGGCGTAGCCGATGTTGGCATACGATTTGGGGTGAAAGATCATGGCGACCTGACCTTTTTTAGGCTGTTTGACGAAGAGCTTTGCGCTTTTTGCAGCCCTCGACTTGTAGAAGGTCCACCTGAAATAACGTCACTGGATCATCTCGAAGATGCCAAGCTATTGCGTTGGGATCTGACGCAGTTCCATTGGGCTGAAAATACTCGGAAGTGGAATTACTGGAAGCACTGGTTGACCAAAATGGGTGCTGAAAGTGTTACGCCGGGCGACGGCTTGCGCTTTAGTGATTACAATTTGGCCGTTCAGTCCGCTGTCGCAGGGCAAGGATTCATCATAGGCAGCCCGCGTGTACTGCATGACCTCATCGAAGCAAAACTGCTCGTCAACCCGTTCGGACGAGGGGTGGCTACAGATATTGGATATGACCTTGTAGTGAATGAGGTCGCTCTTGAACGCGCCGAGGTGGCGGCCTTTGTTTCATGGATTATGACCGAAGCAGGCGTGGTGACAGGTCACAGCGACCCGGTTTGACATTAGAACCACATTTCCAAGCCTGATTTTTGCAGAGAAACTAAATGATCAGCTCAGATCATCTGAATTCTCAAGAAGTGATCATTCACATAGCTTCAGACTCAAGGGCTAAGAAAACATCGCGTTAGTAGAGATGTCCAAGCATTCGAGCCCCTGAGGGAAACCGATAGATTATCTACCTCAAAGCACAACAAAGCAGGAAAACTATAACCTGCATTTCTGGGAGGAAAAAAATGACAATGAGAAAGAGCGCGCTGGTCGTGGCATTTGCTATGGGGGCGATTCCTGCAAATGTGACCTATGCTGCCGAAGAGCCGGACAGTTGTAGCGAAGTTTCTTTTGCCGATGTCGGCTGGACAGCTGAAACGGCGACCACCGCGTTATCAGGAATGGTGCTTGAAGCGCTGGGATATGAGGTGGACATAAAGGTTCTTTCGATCCCTGTGACGTACAAGTCGATGGAAAATGGCGATATTGACGCGTTCCTAGGTAACTGGATGCCGTCGATGGCCGCCGATATCAAACCCTACACGGATTCCGGTGCTGTCGAAGTCGTGCGCGCGGTTGTGGAAGGCGCGAAGTACACGTTGGCAACCAATGCTGCAGGGGCGGAGCTAGGCATCAAGGATTTCGCGGATATTGCCAAACACGCGGATGCTCTCGACAACGCGATTATCGGCATCGAACCCGGCAATGACGGCAACCGTCTTGTCTTGGAGATGATCGAGAAGGATCAATTTGGTCTTTCTAAGTTCGAACTCAAGGAAAGCTCGGAGCAAGGGATGTTGGCACAGGTTGCCCGATCGGATGGCAAGGGCGAACCAGTGGTGTTTCTGGGCTGGGCGCCGCATCCGATGAACAACAATTTCGACATGACCTACCTGACAGGCGGCGATGATACCTTTGGTCCCGATTTCGGCGCCGCGAAGGTCTATTCGAATGTTCGCGCAGGGTATCTCGAGGAATGCCCCAATGTTGGCAAATTCATGAAAAACCTCTCCTTCTCAGTTGATATGGAGAACATTCTTATGGCGGCCATCCTTGAAGATGGCGCCGACCCGGAAGATGCCGGGCGCGATTGGTTGAAGGAAAACATCAGCGTTCTCGACGAATGGCTTGATGGTGTGGTCACTCGCGATGGTGGTGATGCCAAAGCTGCAGTCGAGGCCGAGTTGGCTGGCTAAAGCGAATTGCCAATTTGGAAGGTCCGGGTGAGCCCGGACCTTCTTATGCACGGGCTTCGGCTCTTTATCAGGATCCATACATGGACTGGCTAACCGACAACAAGATCCCTGTTGGGAGCTCTTTCAAAGAGGCCTTCGAGTGGCTGCGCACTAATGCAGGTTTTTTCTTCGACGGACTGGAAGCGTTCACCAATGGTCTCATTGAGACGATCCTTTATGTATTGAACGCCCCGCACCCATTGATAATCGTAGCGATTTTTGTAGCGCTGACTTGGTATCTGCGTCGTAGCTGGAAGCCTTGCCTGCTGGTGTTCCTGGGGTTTCTGTTCATTCTTAACCAGGGGTACTGGGAAGAAACGCTGGAGAGCCTGACGCTTGTTCTGGTATCCTGCATTTTCTGTATGGGTATCGGCGTTCCTATCGGGATTGCAGCGGCGCATCGTCCAAGACTCTATCAGGCCATGCGCCCAGTGCTGGATTTGATGCAGACGCTTCCCACATTCGTTTATCTCATACCGATGATTGTGTTCTTTGGAATCGGAATGGTGCCGGGTCTGATTGCAACGGTGGTTTTCGTGATCCCCGCGCCAATCCGGCTGACCCATCTCGGAATTTCAAAAACGCCCACTGCTTTGCTTGAGGCAGCGCAGGCCTTTGGTGCTACTCCGCGACAGACACTTTGGAAGGTCGAGCTGCCCTACGCGATGCCGCAGATAATGGCCGGGTTGAATCAAACCATCATGCTCAGCCTATCAATGGTGGTTATCGCCGCCCTTGTCGGCGCTGACGGCCTTGGGGTTCCGGTGGTTCGCGCCCTCAATCAGGTGAACACTGCACTTGGGTTTGAAAGCGGACTGATCATTGTCGTGGTCGCGATTATTCTCGACCGAATGTTGCGAGGGGATCAATAAGCACCATGCCCGTAGCTGTGGAATTTGACAAAGTGTCCATCGTGTTTGGCCCGAAGCCAGAACTGGCGTTGCCCTTGATGGACGAGATGAAGGAACGCCCAGAAATTCAGCTCGAAACAGGGCAAGTACTGGGAGTGCATGACTGCAACCTGAGCGTCGGTACCGGAGAGATCCTTGTCCTGATGGGACTGTCTGGCTCGGGGAAGTCCACGCTTATCCGTGCGGTCAATGCGCTCAACCCTGTAGTACGTGGAGCTGTGCGGGTGAATGACGGGTCAAAAATGGTTGATGTGACCAATGCCGACGCAAATACCCTGCGAGAAATGCGCCAGCACAAAGTTGCTATGGTCTTTCAGCAATTTGGCCTGCTGCCCTGGCGCACCGTGCGAGAGAATGTGGGTCTGGGACTTGAACTTGCCGGCATGCAAAAAGCACAGCGCGATGCTCAGGTGGATAAGCAATTGGAACTGGTGCACTTGAGCGATTGGGCAGAGCGCAAGGTGGGCGAACTTTCGGGCGGGATGCAGCAGCGTGTGGGGCTGGCTCGTGCCTTTGCAACCGATGCTCCTATCCTTTTGATGGACGAGCCCTTTTCTGCGCTCGATCCTCTGATCCGCACCCGGCTTCAGGATGAATTGCTGGATCTGCAACGCGAGCTAAAGCGAACGATCATCTTCGTCAGCCACGATCTAGATGAAGCCTTCAAGCTCGGTGACAGGATTGCCATCATGGAAGGCGGTCGCATCGTTCAGATTGGTACGCCACAGGACATCTATTCGGATCCCATCAACGAATATGTTGCCGATTTCGTAGCGCATATGAATCCACTTGGCGTGCTCTGCGCACGTGATTTGATCGAACCTGCAACTACAACACCTGAAATCACTGTGGATGCTGACGTAGATGTGCGCGCAGTGATGGAAGAGTTTGGTCGTGCTGAGACGCCGGTTGTAGGCGTTGTTGAGAATGGACAGCTGATCGGTCAAATCTCAACCGATCGCATTTTGGCCAAGCTGTGTAACCCACGCAATTGATACTCGCGCTTAAAACAAATCCAAAGGGTCTGCATGGAAACCTACGACTACATCATCATAGGATCAGGTTCAGCAGGGTCCGTTCTGGCACGACGGCTGAGTGAAGACCCCAGAACTAAGGTTCTGGTTCTGGAATTTGGCGGCAAGGACAATTCAGTCTTCATTCAGATGCCTTCGGCTCTTTCGATCCCTATGAACTCGAAAAAATACGATTGGGGGTTTTACACCGAACCGGAGCCTGGCTTGGATGGCCGCCGCATCCATCAAGCGCGCGGCAAAGTGATCGGAGGGTCGTCTTCGATCAACGGTATGGTCTGGGTGCGTGGCAACGCAGGCGATTTTGATGATTGGAACGCATCTGGCGCGAACGGTTGGAGCTATGCAGACGTGCTACCTTACTTCCGTCGGGCCGAAACCAGTGTGATGGCAGACCAGTATCGCAGCCAAGGCGGCGAGCAGCACGTCAGTCGTGCTCCTGTGACCAATCCATTATACCGCGCCTTCATCGAAGCCGGGCGTCAAGCCGGATACCCGGTGAGCGAGGACTACAACGGGTTCATGCAAGAGGGCTTCTCCGTCATGGATATGTCCGTGAAGGACGGCGTCCGGTGGTCAACGGCCAATGCCTATCTTAAGCCAAGTCTCAATCGTCCAAACCTACGTCTGATCATGCATGCGCTGACCCACAAGGTTCAGTTGGAAGGAAAACGCGCCACTGGTGTCGAGTATTCTGTCAAAGGCGGCCCGGTGGTCACAGCCAAGGCAGCGCGGGAGGTGATCATTTCAGCCGGGCCGATCAATTCTCCAAAGCTTTTGATGCTCTCGGGTATTGGCCCATCGGAGCATTTGCGTGAGCATGGAATTAACCCGTTGCACGAATTGCCAGGGGTAGGGGAAAACCTGCACGATCATCTGGAAATCTGGATGCAACAACAATGCACACAACCTATCACTCTCAACGGAGTTCTTGGACCTCTGAGCAAGGCCAAGATTGGGCTGCAATGGCTTCTGTTCAGAAATGGTCTCGGGGCCTCCAACCATCTGGAGGCGAACGGCCATATTCGCAGCCGGGCAGGCATCCCTTATCCCGATCTTCAGTATCACATGCTGGGGGGCGCTATTGCCTACGATGGGTCATCCTCGTTCAAGGGGCACGGCTTTCAGGCTCATATCATCCAAGGCAAGCCTAAGAGCAGGGGACGGCTTACGCTGCGATCTGCCAACCCCGCAGAGGCGCCCCGGCTGGTGTTCAACTACCTTCAAAACGACTATGACCGTCAGGTATTCCGCGACGGTATTCGACTGACCCGCGAAATTTTTGGTCAGTCCGCATTCGACCCGTACCGCGGGCCTGAAATCTTACCCGGTCCCGATGTGCAAACGGACTCTGAGATGGACGATTTCGTATCGCAAAATGCGGTCACAGCCTATCATCCCGCGGGCACCTGCAAGATGGGAACGGACGATATGTCGGTGGTGGACCCTGAAACAAGAGTGCATGGGGTTGAAGGCTTACGTGTCATCGACAGCTCCATCATGCCGTTTGTAACGAATGGCAACCTGAACGCCCCGACAATTATGATTGGTGAAAAAGGGGCGGACCACGTTCTAGAAAAAGGCATGTTGCCTGCCTCCAATGCTCCAGCCTACCGTGCACCAGACTGGGAGACGTCCCAACGCTGAGGGGATCAGGTCAAACGAGGCATTCTAAACTCATTCCTGGTCTTGGATTCGGCGCAGCATTGACGCGTTGCCAGAGCGCAGCTGCGCAATGCTCACGGCCCAGAGCTGCCATTGACTGACCGATCAAGATGCTGCGCTTGCAATCCGCATAGCTGCCGCTCATCTCAGTTAGTTGTTTTAACTGACATAGAGAAAAACAACTGTGCATCGAACCTATTAACTCAGCGGGTTCGACGTAGGCTGCGACGCATTGCACGGATGTTGATATAGGCCTTGCCTCTTAGCCAGACTACAGCTCGATTGCATATCGAGGAGAAAATGACGAGTTGGTTGGGCTGGCGGATTCAATACGGTCACAAAAAAATTGTTTTATCGACGCTTTGCCGCTGCTCCCACCAGTGGTGTCGTAACCCCAAAAGTACTCGTTGCCTGCACCGTCTTTTTTCCGCACGTAGTATTCAATCTTGTATGGTTCGACAAATCGGCGGTAGCCGCCATATGACATCTCGATCATTGTTCTCGTACGACCACCATTTATGATGGTACTACGAATTGAACTTGGCATTAGGCCTATAGTGGTTGTTTCAGAAAGAGAACTTCTAGATGCTGCTCGGCCAACCAGTCTTCCTGACCTTCCACCACCAAAGCCGCTGGGGGTCATTCTTCTGATTGGTGCTGCAACCGCATCAAAAAGTGAGTTTACCATCTCTCCAAAACGGCTGGTAACTACGTCGAAGCCGAAGACACTGGTACTCGGCGCAATAATGGTTCCCCAGTACTCTTCATACTCGCCGATTGGGAGATCAAGTAGTTCCCGACGGGCCGCTTCGGGATTGGGTTCGAAAATCGACTTCTTCAAGAAAGTTGAAATCACTTCGGCTCTAGAAACTGACAGTTCTCGACCCAGAAGCACCCCATAGATCAAGTCGAACATGTCGCCGACTTTTCGCCTGTGTAGCAGCGTTGTTAGCTTGGACGCGAGAACTTCTTCTGCCTTCTGGACCCGCATCGTTTCGGAGAGACTAGAGCGATCACTGTATGGATGCAGGATCAGACGTTCTTGGACTGGCAGATAAATCTTGTCGAACTGAGTAACGTCCAGTTGCGTTTTCAGGTCCACGCATTCTTCATTGTAGAAGCCTTTGAAATAAACACGTGCTTCAAGCGCGTCCGCATCGAACGGCAAGTTTTTATCCTTTACCACTGTCTTGTCGAGGAATTCGATGGACGTGTTCGCTGAGAGAAGATTGCAAACCTCTCTCAACTCAGTTTCAAGAAGTAGCTGGTCAACTCGACTGGTGCTTGAAAAATCCAGGTCCTTCGAGAACCGCGTGTCAGAAAAATACGCTTTTCTCAATGCGTTTCCTCCCTTCAGTATCAAAAGCCGCCTCAACGCTGGACGGGAGAAAATTCCCTGAAGCATCCAGCTGTGGACGTAGTCCTTCTCCACCTCATGGGGCGTTAGTCCTTGGGCTTCACCGATTTCTTCAATTTCTTGGTCTGTAATCATGTGTTCATGATACCCAGCCCCTTTTTTCGCCAGTATTGTCAGATGATGCGCCTTTCTTTTTGGAAAGCTCGGCCTCCTAAGAAGTTACTCTCAGAATACCTTTAATTTCCGCTTCTCGGGCGAAACATTTAGCATCTTGCTTTCGCAGCGAACGACCACTTCCCGCCCTTTGAGACTGCTGTAAAGGCACTCCAATAGAGTTGTTCTTCAAATCCACGATGAAAATTCTTATGTTCTTTCAAACATAAGTAACTTGTTTCCTCCGGTCAGTATTGACCTTGGAAAATCAATGAAATAACAGGTTTTGGTGAGCAGCGGGCGTTGTGTAGTGGTAAGACCTCAGCCTTCCAAGCTGATGACGCGGGTTCGATTCCCGCCGCCCGCTCCAATCTTCACTTACCAATAAAAACAAAGCGCTCCATTGGCTGAATGTTCATTGAGCGATTGCGGTGGCACATGGTGCTGCGTAAATCTTGTTATGTCTTTGGCAAGAGGTAGCGCATGGCAAAGCAAACGGATTTCAAAGGCAGCGCACCCTTGGGGCGGCCGTACTGGTGGGAAGAGACAGAGCCAAAAGCAACCGACGATGATTTGCCTGACACTGCGGATGTTTTGATCGTGGGTGCGGGCTACACGGGCTTGTCTGCAGCCATCGCTGCGCATGACAGTGGGGCGCGTGTTGTGGTGGTCGAAGCTGGCATCCCGGGCGAGGGGGCGTCATCGCGCAATGGCGGGATGGTTGGCGCGCATCCTCGGTTGAGCTGGGACAAGCTGGCATCCAGTTTCGGGCGCGACGTGGCCGATGGTGTCTTTGCTGAAGCTTCATCTGCGTTGGCTTGGGCGCTGGTCTTCATCGAAGACGAGAGCATCGCCTGTGACTTTCAGCAGACGGGCCGCATTCAACTGGCTTGGACCGGGTCGCATTATGCCAGCCAGCAGCGGCTGGCGCAGAGTGTGAGCGCCAAGAGCAAAGTTGAGGTGGCGCTGGTGCCGCCCGAAAATCTGGCGCGTGAGATTGAAACCGGGTGTTACCAGGGTGGGCTTCTCTTCCCCGAGCATGGCGGGCTGCATCCCGCGAAGTATCATGCCGGCATGCTGGCGGCCGTTCAGAGGCGCAACATTCCCGTTGTAAGTCGTGCGCGTGTCGAGCGCCTTGAGCGCGACGGCACGCGCCAATGCGCCTACACATCCAAAGGACAGATCACTGCTGACAAGCTGGTGCTGGCCACGAACGGCTACACCACGCGGCCGTTTCGTTGGCATGTGTCGCGGGTGTTTCCTCTGCCATCCTTTCTGATTGCGACCGAAGAATTGCCCGCCAACCTGATTGGCCATTTGGCGCCGGGGCGGCGGATGATGGTCGAAACCCGCGCGCGGCATAGCTACTTTCGTGTATCTCCAGACGGCAAGAGGATCCTCTTTGGTGGACGGTCGGCGATGCGTGATATCCCTTTAGATCTGGCAGCCGAGCGATTGCGCCAAACCATGGTGGAGGTTTGGCCAGAGCTGGAAGGGACAAGACTCACGCATGCCTGGACCGGTAACACCGGGTTCAGCTTTGCCCATATGCCCCATGTGGGCGAACAAGATGGCGTGTGCTTTGCCATGGGCTATAGCGGGTCCGGCACGGTGATGGCGCCCTATTTAGGGGCCAAGGTTGGGTATCTGGCGGTTGGCGATGCGCGGGCCGAAACAGCGTATCAGCATACAAGGTTTTCGCGCCACTTTCTGCATCCGTTTGACAAACCGCATTTCCTAAAAGCGGCGGATGTCTGGTATCGGCAATGGGTGGATCGCTGGGAAAACTGGCAGGCGCGGTCTTAAAAAGAACGCGGTCCGAAATCTTTCAAAGATTTCGACATCCCATTAATAACCATCTGGCTTGAACCCGAAAAACGCCTTCGTCAGCACCTCTTCGATCTCCCAGATGGCTTGCATGCCGTCCTTGATGAAAACCGTGTCTCCCGGCGTCAGCTCCTGCACAGCACTAGTCTCTATATCTGTGAGCGTACCGCGCCCCGACAGCACGGTCATCATCTCATCACCCTGTTCGATGCAGGAAAACCGCCCCTCAGTGCAGCGCCAGATGCCTGATCGAGTTGCTTGACCTGGGCCGCCCATATCCAACCGGCCAGACGCGCGAGGTGTGCCTGACAAGATCTTGTAATCACTCAGAGGATTGTCAAAAGGCCACTCCTCCAAGGGGCCGGGATCCTCGCCGATTTGGTAGTGCCGCATCATTGCAGCCGCATCGCGCCGTCAATGCGGATCACTTCGCCATTGAGGTAGTCGCATTCGATGATGAACCGCGCCAGGGCGGCAAACTCCGCCGGGTCCCCGAGTCGCTTGGGAAAGGTCACGTCCTGCGCCAGGCTGTCCTGCACCTCCTGGGGCAACCCGCGCAGCATGGGCGTGCCGAAAATGCCCGGGGCGATTGCCATGACACGAATACCTTCACGTGACAGATCCCGCGCCATGGGGAGCGAGAGGCCAAATATACCACCCTTAGACGCGCCGTAGGCTGTCTGGCCTTTCTGGGCCTCAAAGGCGGCGATTGAGGCTGTGTTGATGATCACGCCGCGTGTGCCATCCGGGGCAGGGGTGTTCTTGGCAATCTCACCCGCGGCCAGACGGGCCACGTTGAAACTGCCCACAAGGTTGATGTCGATCACCTTCTGAAAAAGCTCGAGCCGGTGTGGGCCGTCCTTGCCCAAAGTGCGTTCGGCGGGAGCGATACCTGCGCAGTTCACAGCGGCTGTGATGCGTCCCATGGCATCTTTGGCAGCATCAATAGCAGTTTGGACCGACACCTCATCAGTAACGTCGGTTTCTACGAAAGTTGCGCCGATCTCATCCGCAACCTGCGGTCCTCGCTCTGTGTCACGGTCCAGAAGCGTCACCGCCGCACCCATTTCACGGAAATGCCGGGCCGTGGCTTCCCCGAGGCCAGAGGCGCCTCCGGTGATGATGGCGGCTGTCTCGGAAAGGTGCATGTGTGGACTCCGTTTCAGGAAATGAACATCTGTTCAGATAACGAGGATCATGCGCTCTGTCAAAGCCGGGCACGCAGCCATCGGGCACTGAGCCCCAGACCCACGACCGTGATCAGAATGCGAAAAACATGATGCAGTGTGACAAAAGCCGGGTTCGCCGAAAGGCTGAGGGCCACCAGAGACATTTCCGTCACCCCGCCCGGGGCAAAGCTGATGAGCAAAACATCAAAAGGTTGATCCAATGGCCCCATCAGAGCCAGGGCAAATCCAGCGGCGATGACCAGCATCCCACCGACCGATAATGCAGTTAGCCAGAGACCTTTCATCAACAAGGCTTTGGTAAGCCCGGTGAACCGCATGCCAAGGGCCGTGCCGATGACAACCTGCGCGGTGTTTACCAGCCATTGTGGCACATCGAGATGCAAGAGACCGGTGAGCGACAGGATCGCAGCTATGGCCATCGGGCCGGTCAGTTGCTTGGCTGGAAGGCGCAGGGCTTGCCCCAGAATGATCCCAGTCACACCAGCCAGGGCAATCCAGGGGAGGGCGGACCAAGGCACGCTTGACCGGGCCAATGTCATGCCCGCTGAACTTCCTACGGGTTCGCCCAGCCAGAGCGACAATCCGATGGGCAATAACGTGACCACGGCCACAACACGCAGGAATTGCTGCAGCGTCAGGCGGGCCGCATCCGCACCGGCCTCTTCCCCCATGGCGATGGATTCAAAAAGCCCGCCCGGCGCGGCGCCGTAAAACGCTGTGGGCCTGTCATATCCACCGATGTTGTGCAGGATCACATACCCAAACCCATGCGCCAGAACGACAAAGGCGGTCAGGGCTGCAAAGCTCAGCATCAGCCGCGGTGCATCAGAAAAGAGCTCCGGCGTGACCTGCGCGCCGATCATGAGACCGATGATCGCGATGAATGCAAGCCGCAGCTTGGGAGGGAACTGATAGCCAGATGGTAGGTGTTGGGGTGCGAGCGTCGCCACCAAAGAAGCCGCCAGCAATGGCCCCAAGAGATATGGCAGGGGTAGGTTCAGCGCTAAGGCTGCAAATGCTGAACACGCGCCAAGGGCCAAAAGGATCAGAGTGGCGAGGGGATGTCCCATAACCCTTTGAAGCACCGCCGACATAGGAGGGCAAGAGGCGACACTAATCTCGCCTCACAACGCCTCAGTTTATCAAGCAAATGGCACAAACTTCGAAAACGGCATCTCGCGCAGCCGCGTTCCGGTGAGTGCAAAGATGGCCGATGCAAGGGCCGGGGCGGCAGGGGGCACGGGGGGCTCGCCGACACCCAGGACTCTGTCTCCATTCTCAAGACCTCGCACCATGATCTCGGGGCACTGGTTGATCCGCATGGAAGGAAAAAGATCATAGTTTTTCTGCTCTGCCACGCCGCCCTCATAGGTGATTTCGCCAAACATCGCGTGGCCCAGCCCGAAGATGACACCGCCTGCGACGTTGTTCTCAAAATTCACGGGGTCTACAACTGTGCCCACTTCGGCGGCGACCCAGACGTTTGTGATGCGCAGACCGTCTTCGGTTTGCTTGATGTCCACTACTTCGGCGCAGGGCACACCAAAGGATTTGGTGAAAGCCACACCACGACCTACGCCGGCACTCGGCGCAGGGCCGGACCAGTTTGACATCTCTGCAATGGCTTCGAGCACCTTTTGAGACAACGGGTCGTTGCAAAGCCGGAGCCGTTCTTCGAGCGGATCAGCCCCTGCTGCGTGGATCAACTCATCCAACCCGGCATTGTAGAAAAAACCGTTGGAGGACGCCCCCACGGAGCGCCAGGAACTGATCGGCGCCAGCTCTGGGGCGCGGTATCCTGTGACGCGGTGATGCGGAATGGCGAAGGGTTGTTCGAAGGCCCCGGCCACAATCTGGCTGTCGGGTCCGGGCACGGTCTGGTTCTGCCGCGCCATTTGCGATCCGGTCACCGAGGGCATGGCAATCGAGAGGTCATAGGCCTCGACCTGACCGTCCTTGACCAATCCGCGCATGCGCGCCATGGCGATCTGACGCGGGAAGTCGTGCAACATGTCCTCTTCGCGCGAATAGGTCAGCTTGACCGGTGTGCCCTTCATTTGCATCGCGATTTCAGTGGCTTGTTTGACGACTTCATCTTCCAGCCTATGCCCGAAACTGCCGCCGATCATCTTTCCAAGCACTTTGATCTGATCGGGCGACAGCCCGGAAAGACGCGCCACGTTGGCCTGAAGGAAACGCGGCACCTGTGTGCCGGTCCAGACCTCAGCGCCATCATCATCCACACGCACAACCGCGTTCAGAGGTTCCAGCGGTGCATGGGCAAGGTACGGTGCCCGGTACTCTGCAGTTACTGCATCAGCCCCCAAAGCGGCATCCACATCACCATCATCGCGTTTGCGACTGTCTTGTGCGTCGGCGGTGAAACTATCCGACAGCGCCAGCCAATGCGCCTCCATTGTTTCGGGCATCGGCCCTTTGGGCCAGCTTGCCTCAATCGCGCGCGCCCCTTGAATGGCGCGCCAGGTGTTGTCGGCGATGATGCCAAGGCCCCCGGTGATCTCAACCACCGAACTCACGCCTTTGATCTTGAACGCCTCTGAGGTGTCGTACTTGCCCAGGCCGCCCCCCTGCGACGGGTTCATCAACACGGTGGCATGCACCATGCCAGGCACGGTCACGTCGATACCGTAGTCCTGAGTGCCGGTTGATTTGGGCACGATGTCGAGACGATCTGTCGGTTTGCCGATCAATCGCCATTCGGACGGTTCCCGCAGCGGCACGTCCTGCACCGGATCAAGTGTAGCGGCGCGGGCGGCAAGCGCGGTGTAGGGCAGGCGGCTATCATCGGGCAGGATCACGGCACCAGACTGCGTGCGCAAGTCCGATACAGGCACACCGCTTTGTTCTGTCGCGGCCAGTTTGAGCGTTTCGCGGGCCGAGGCCCCTGCTGCGCGCAGTTTGTCAAACCCGTCGGGAATGGTGGTTGAGCCGCCCGTGATTTGCAGGCCGATGAATTTCGAAACAGCAGATACAGCTGTTTGCGCAGCGTCTTGCATAAACCCGCCTGCTGGCACGAGAAACTCGGACGCCTCTTCTGCCAAAGCCTGGTTCCAATAGGCCACATCTGGTGCGCCGGGATCGAGCGAGATCTGATCCAGTTCCACGTCCAGTTCTTCGGCAATCAATAGGGCTTGCGCATGGTAGGCACCCTGGCCTTTGTCTGCGCGCGGAGTGATCAGAGTAATCCCATCCGGCGCGATCAAAACATACGGCGTCAGCGCCGCATCACCTTCATTCAGTCCTGCCAGAAGCGGGTTCTTGTAAGGTGTCTTGTACCGCCATGTGCCAAAGGCCACACCGCCCGCCACAGCCACAGCTCCGACAAGAAGCGTCCGCCGCGTGATCTTTCCCAACCGGCTCATCCTACGCCTCCCGCAGTTTGGACGCGGCTGTCTTGATCGCAGCGCGGATGCGGGGGTAGGTGCCACAGCGACAGAGGTTGCCGGACATGGCGTCGTCGATGTCCTGATCCGTGGGGTTCGGCGTTTCCGCAAGCAACGCGGCGGCCTGCATGATCTGACCAGATTGACAATACCCGCATTGTGCAACCTGATGATCGATCCAGGCGGATTGGACTGCGTGTAAGGCCTCTGGCGTGCCAAGCCCCTGAATTGTGGTCACATCCCCCCAAACGTCGCCTGCCAGTACCTGACACGACCGCACAGCCTCGCTATCGATATGCACGGTACAAGCGCCGCATTGCGCGATGCCACAGCCATATTTGACACCTGTGATGTCAAGCTCATCTCGCAAAACCCAAAGCAGCGGCATGTCGTCTTCGACATCCACCTCATGACGTTTTCCATCAACGGTGATCTGCATAGCGGTCTCCTGAACACCACCCCCGCGCCCGGTCTGAGACACGAACGATACCATGTCGCACTATCGGCGCGAAGTTGTTTCTGAACCACTTAGTTTAGAGGGCGGAGTATCGCCAGCATGGTCTGAGAAAAGTGATGCAACGTCACCGTGCGCGGACCAAAAGGACAAGCCCCAAAGACACAAGCCCGATCCCGGCCCATTCCAGCGGCACGGGTATTTCTCCTAACACCGGTATGGCGAGGACAGCCGCCGTGGCAGGCACAGCGGCGGAAAACCCGGCCGTGCCATTCGGGCCAAGGTGATTGGCGGCTAGAGAAAACAAAATAACTGCGAGAAACCCCGGTCCCAACCCTTGGAACAGAGCCTGTCCGAGGATCGTGCTCAGGGGCGTCTCCGCCATGCCGCTGGGCAGAAAGAGGGCCCAGATCGGCAAGAAGAGCAAGGCGTTTGGAATATTGACCAGCACAAGTGCCTGACGCGGTTTCACCTTCCAGTGTCTCAGGCTGAAAATATAGATGGATTGTATGGCGGCCGATGTGAGGAACAAGGCAATGCCGAGCCACACATTGCCGTTCCCGGCCCCGACCCCGGTTGAGCCGACCAAAACAGCGCCGATGACGATCATGGCCAGTGCCGCAGCCTGCATCCGGCCCGGCAATTGATGGCTAACATAGGCAACCAAAGCGCCAGTGAAGATGGGCAGTGCACCGTTTGAAAAGACACCGGCATACGCAACCGAGGCCTCGCTCAGGCCAAGATACATACACATCGTGTAGATCATGCCCGGCCCTGTCATTGACAGCAGGGCTGCTGCCCAGATCGGAATGTGACGTGGCCACCACGCCCACAGGAAAGGCAAGCAGATGACCCCCGCCACAGTGAATCGCAAAGCCGCAATATCACCTGCAGTCAGAGTGGTTTGCACGCCAGCGCGTGAAAATACGAAAAACGCGGACCAGATAATCAAAACCGCCACCGCACTGGCAATGCCAAGCGATACGTTCTGCACTTGATCTGCGTTGGGTTGGGTTTGGGGCTGCGCCATGCGCCACCAGTGTCAGACGGTTCTGGGACTGTCCAGCCTCTGAAAATTGACGGGTGACAAAAGAAACGCGCCGGCGGAGGGGCCGGCGCGTCCGAGGGCGATAAGACGGTCGCCTATTCGTGCGCTTCTTCTTCAAAAACGCGCTTTAGCCTCTCCGGACTTTTTGCGGCAGCCTCATCCGCCTCCATCTCACGTCTTTCAATCCCGGCCTGCACGATGTGAAACAGAAGCCAGAGTGCCACTCCGACGATCACAAGGATCATTTCTGTGCCCACCATTGGATAGATTGGACCGATTTGCGACAGGTCTGCACCTGCCCAGGTTTCAACTGAAGTTGTAGACATCATTCGCTCCTATCTATGTTAGCAGTCCGAGACGCTTGGCCTCTTCGATATCAGCCTGCGAGATTGCAATCGCGTCCATTTCCTCGGCGATTTCCTCGCTCATATCGAGACCGACAAGTTCGACCGCAGGCGGCACACGCAGCATGCCGAGCCCCATCAGGATCTTTGAGACGATCCACGCTGGAATAAAGCCCAGAACGATGAACATGATGCACGCGCCCATGAACTGACCCCATGGTGTGATGACCGCTACGGTTTCATGATAGGCCGCTGTTGCCGGGTGACCCCAGAGCATGAAGCCACAGATCACCAGACCGATGAAGCCTGCATAACCGTGTACTGCAATCGCGCCAACCGGATCGTCGATCTTGAACTTACGTTCGACCCAGAAATGAAGTTTGTACGCACAGACCGCGCCGATACCGCCGATGATCATGGCTTGGATCGGGTGATAAAGGTCATTACCCGCTGAGGCTGTGATAACCCCTGCCAGACCGGCCGAGTAGGTCCAGAACGCTTCGCCCTTGGATACCACATAGCCCGCCAACAGACCGCCCGATAGCGACATCAGGAAGTTGAAGACAATCGCGGAAAGTGTTGTTGGTGTTAAGTAAATCGTTGTCGCGGTAAAGTTCACGACACCTTCGGCTCCGCCCAGTGACTGGTGGTCGATGATTGGCACGTTACAGGCCACGTAGAAGCCCCAGAACCCGCAATAAATCAGGAAAAGACCGATTGTGACCAGCCACTTGTTGTGCGGGTTGATGTTGCGTGGGGTGCCATCAGGGGCAAACTTGCCGATCCTCGGCCCCAGCACACAGACCACACCGAGGGCGAAACCGCCTGCGATCGCATGGATCACACCAGATGCATAGGCATCGTGATAGCCCAGTTGTGTGACCATCCAGCCATCTGGGTGCCAGCCCCAGGCCGCGTCGATGATCCAAGTGCATGAACCGATGACAACGGCAAGGATCCAGAAGGCTGATGGCCGGATACGTTCTATGGTCGCGCCAGAAACAATGGAGGCTGCGGTCCATGAAAAGAGCAAGAATGCCGCCCAGAACACACCGTTGAGACGGTTCCAGAAGCCATTGCCAAGTTCAACGCCATACCCTTGTGCGGACTCCAGTGCCGGTCCAGGGCCACCTAGGTGCGTGCCCATCAGCTCTGACCAAGGCACAGCATTGTCAGACTGTGTTATGCCGCCTGTGATGCCAGGCCCATTTGGAAAGGCAAAGTAAATCCACCACCCAAAGAAGAAGAACGTCACCGTCACCAGCGGAATGAGCATGGTGTTCTTCATCAGAGTGTGAACGTGATTTTTGTGACGTGTCGCGCCGACCTCATACATACAAAAGCCGACGTGAATCAGAAACATCAGCGGAATGGTGATCCAGTAGTAAAATTCGGTAAAGATCACCGTAAGCGCACCGATATCGGTATCCATTAACTGTCCTCCCGTTTGCGGGGCGTTTGCTGATGTTTTGGGGGTCCGTTCGCGGACCGGAGCAAATCGCCCGTGTCTTGTGTCCCGGCTCGATCGAGCCTCATTCGCCCCGTCTTTGCTTAGGGGAAGACAAGGCGAACACAGGGTAAGTTTGCCTATTAATTATGCGGTTAGCTAGAAAAAAGAGCAGAGTTTAAAAAATTTCTTCCCCAAATGAATAAAATATTCCTTTTTAGCAAAGCCTTGCGCTGCGTGGCTCAAAGTCCTGGTGTCGTCGGGCACAACCTGACAGTGACGGTTTCGACTTGAGTTTTGGCGGATTTGAAAATGCGTAACGCCGTTTTTCCGACACGCGCCTCGTCGAAGCAAAACCGGACAAAGTGCTTAAAGCTTTCGACCCAAAACCTGCATCACAGCTTTGGGTCGAATGCGGCGCAAGATATGCGTGTCGCGTGCGCCCTGCCTTTATCTGATGTCTCAGGTTAAAGGCAGGACGTTTTAGAGCTGATAGTGTTCGTCCGCGATCTCCAGCGTTCGATCAAGTATCTCCAACCCGAGATCCAGATCCTCACGACTAATATTCAATGGCGGTGTGAGGCGAATGCAGTTTGAGAAGAATGACAGATAAAGCCCCTCATTCATTGCAAATTTCATCATCTCAGACATGGGCGCGGCAGCGTCTTCCTTGGCTGCGAAGGGCACCAGCATCTCGCGGGTGTCGCGGTTTTTGACCAACTCGATCGCGTTGAACATGCCCTTGCCACGAATATCGCCAATGCAAGGATGCTTGTCGGCCAGCTTGGCCAGTTCTGAACGCAAGTACTCCCCAGAAGCGGTCGCTTTCGCCAGAGTGCCTTCTTCCTGCATGGCGCGAATGGCCGCTACGCCAGAGGCACAAGCGAGTGGGTGACCGGCATAGGTCAGTCCGCCGGGAAGAGGATAGTCCTTCAGCCAGTCGGCTAGTGTTTTGGAGACAGACATCGTGCCCAATGGGACATAGCCCGAATTGATCCCCTTGGCGGAGCTGAGGATATCCGGCGCGACGTCCCAGTGATCGCAGGCAAACCATTTTCCGGTGCGGCCAAACCCGGCCATCACCTCATCAAAGATCAGCAAGATGCCGTGCCGGTCACAGGTCTCTCGAATGGATTGCAAATAGCCATCGGGGGGTACAAGAATGCCGTTCGTGCCCACAATCGGCTCCAAAATCACCGCGGCCACAGTTTGCGGGTTTTCGTACATCAAAAGCTCTTCAAGATGCGGCCCACCCTGGCTCACCGGGCAGTTTGCGCTGTCGGTATGTCCCATCGGGCAGCGATAGCAATACGGGTCCAGCATGCGCACCACACCGGGCATGTCGCCACGAGTCAGATGGCGGCGCGGATCGCCCGTCAGGCTCAGCGTGCCGCCGGTGGCGCCGTGATAGCTGCGATAGCGCGCGATGATTTTGGAGCGCCCGGTGTAATGTCTTGCCAGACGGATCGCCAATTCATTGGCCGCAGAGCCACCTGTAGTGAAAAAGGTGGAGGTGATCGGCTCTGGCGTGATCTCGGTCATCAGCGCGGCCAGTTCCGAGCGCACATCTGACCCCATGGCCGGGCCGATATAGCATAGCTTGTCGGCCTGATCCTTGATCGCCTGCACGATCTTGGGATGCTGATGGCCCAGGTTGGCATTCACCAGTTGCGATTGGAAATCCAAGTAACGCTTGCCCGTGCTGTCCCAGAACCAGCTTCCTTCTGCGCCTGTAATCACTGGCGGCTTTCTGCCTTGTTTGGACCAGCTTTGCAGATAGTGATTGGCGTGCATCTCTTGCACCCAGCCGGGATCATGCGTCGGATATTCATTGGAAAATTCAGACATGACAGGGGTCCTCAACAGGGGTCAATCAAAGATATGGGCAGGCGCGCCCAGAACGGCGTCATCCACGGTGATCCCAAGGCCGGGGCCTTCGGGCACTCCAATGCGGCCATCCTGACGCACGGGCGCATCGGGCGCGATGCGCGGGGCCACATAGTGGTTGAGATCGCAGGTGTTCATCAAGCCGCGCGCCGGAGTGGAGGCGGCCAGATGCAGGCTCGCGGCGGTGGTGATGTCGCTGCCCCAGCAATCCTCAATGCACATTTGTGTGCCTTGGGCCAAGCAAATCTCACGCGCCGCGCGAATGACGGTGATCCCACCGAATTTGGAGAGCTTGAGCGCCACAGCGTCCATGCAGCCTCTTGTGTGACCTTCCAGCAATGTCGGAATGTCATGGGCCGTTTCATCCAGCTTCATCGGCAGGCCCGTGGCGCTACGCACATGGGCGCATTCTTCAATGGTCGCACAGGGCTGTTCAAGCATCACGTCCAGATCGCTCACGGCCCGGCCAACGCGCGTGGCCTCAAGCGCGCTCGCCCCGCAATTCCAGTCGCCATAGACGAGCGGTCCCGGCCCGACCTCAGAGCGCACCGCTTTGAGGCGCTCAACATCCGCCTGCCAATCGACATCTGCGCCAAGCTTGACCTGAAACTGGGTGATGCCCTGATCCTGCGCGTCGCGGGCCATGCGGGCCATCTCATCGGGGGCCACGCAGGTGATGGAATGATAGACCGGCATATCCGCCACCATGCGCCCGCCCAAAAGTGCATAGAGCGGAAGATTGGCGGCCTTGCCCGTCAGATCCCAGAGCGCCATGTCGATGAGCGATTTGGCATAAGGGTGGCCTTGCAGATGGGCATTGAGCCGGTTCATCACCGCCGCGGGGCCAATCGGATCAGCTCCAAGCAGAACCGGCGCCATTTCTTCCACTGCGGGGACCGTGCCGCGCCAGTAGGCCGGCAGATACCCTGGGATTGCGCAATATTCCCCCCAGCCTTGAAGGCCGGTATCCGTCCCAATGCACAGGATCACCGATGGCGTGTCATCGCACGTCTTGCCATCCGCCATGTAGTAGGTTTCATGCGCTGTCAGCGGCACGTCCCAGAGCGTGAGCTTGGTAATCTTCATGACGCTCCTCCGTAAAACGTCGATTTGTCCATTAGGCCATCCCCACGCCAATATGCGGCCGCCAAGAGTGGTCCGGGGTTCATGCGCGCCGAATGACGTTGCCAGGGCGTGTGATGCGCAACCTCACCAGCGCGCAGAACCTGCGCGCCAATCCCATCGCTTGTCAGAGTGCAGGACCCTGCTAGCATAACGTACCACTCCTCGGGCTGATGGGCGTGATCAGGATAGATCAGCCCTTCGCCCCAGAACCCCACAGAGATGCGCATTTCGTCCGACAGGTAGAGTCCGCTCGGCGAGACCACATTCACGAAGGCATAATTGGCGAGGTAATGCGCGTCGAACCCATCGGTTTCGGTATAGCTTTGCGTCCAGGGCAGATACGGGATCGCGCGCATCAGCGCCTGTGTACTAGGGGCCGTAAGGTCCGAAGTCTCGCGGCAACGCGCGGGTAATGTATCACATACAGGATGTGGCATAGGCCGTGCTTCCGTAGAGATTTCTAGACCCTCCATGCGATCTGCGAACCAAGACAGGTCTCCGCCGATGTGTCGAGCCAACTGCGTCAAAGCTGAGAGGAGGGCCGTCGTCATCGATTACCTCTCATAGACAGCCACAGGCTGGCCGAGAATGTCCGACTCCGGAATAACCCCCAATCCGGGCGTGCTGGGCGGGGTAGCAAAGCCACTTTGGTTGCGCGCGCCTTGTCCCGGTACAGGATCATCGTTCAGGTGGTAGTGACAGAGCCAAGACGCCAGTCGATTCTCATCTGGTGTTGACGCCGCAAGATGAATGGCCGCGGTGTCGGCCAGAGCAGACCCGCCCACGTCCTCGATATGCATCTGCCAACCCACCGAGACGCCGAAGTCCCGGATCTGACGCGCGCGAGTCAGACCACCCACACGGTTGGGCTTGACCTTGACCCCTTCGCAAGCGCCACGTTTCCACGCTTCAAGATGATCGGGAAACGTGGTCATGCATTCATCCAGCATGATCGGATTTTGCACCCGTCTGGCCACGTGCGCGCATTGATCGAGCGTCTCACAAGGCTGCTCGACCCAGTCACGCGCAGCAACAGAGTTGAGCACTTCAATGGCCATCGCAGGCGTCCAGGCCCGGTTAACGTCAAAGGTGAGACTGTGACCTTGGGGCAGGGCGCTTGATATGCCTTCTATGCGTGCGATATCCACGTCAGGCTCACTCCCGCCGACCTTGGCGGAATGCACGGTGTAGCCCTTGGCCGCCGCTTTTTCGATAAGGGTTATCATCTCCTCGGGTGTGCCGGTGGAGATAGAGGAATTGACCGCAACCGGGGTTGCCTCCGCACCGCCCAGAAGTTGCCAGAGCGGCAGGCCTGCGACTTGTCCCAGAATGTCCCAACAGGCGATATCGATCGGCGACTTGGCATAGGGATGCCCCGGAAGTTGCGTGTCCATCACTTTGTTCACATGATCCAAACTACGCGGATCACACCCCAGAAGCGCGGGTGCCAGTGTTTCGATTCCCGCTCTTAACCCAGGGCCATGTGCCGGTAAATAGGTATGGCCCCAGGGGCACCCCTCTCCCCAGCCGCTAAGACCCTCATCGGTTTCGATGCGCACAAATGTGCTGTCCAGCCGATCAAACCGCAGACGACCACCAGACAGAAAATAGGGTTCTGCAAGCGGCAGATCGCGCTGCCAGACGGTGATGCGGGTGATTTTCATTTTAGTTCAACCTCAACGAAGGACATTCGTGTTTCCCCAGAGTTTATAACGTTGTGCTCGACGCCCTTGTCTCTTGCATAGGCAGTACCACCCGGCACCGTGACCTCACGCGAGGTGCCGTCGGGTTCTTCAAGTCGCATGTTGCAATCGGTGAGCGCGGTGATCACATAGTCCATCCCGTGTGTATGCCATCCGGTTTACTGACCCGGTTCGAAATCAAACCGCGTAACACGCGTGCGGTCATCATCGATCAGTAGAATGGCGGTGCAAGTCATAGTCATGTCGCGTCTCCCCAAGTCGCGACTGGCTCACCAAGGGCCTTGAAATCTGGCGTGACGCCAAGACCTGGCGTGTCCGTCGCATAAAGCTTGCCGTCTTTGGTGGTTGGGCCACCGATGCCGGTGGGGCGTGTGTTGTAGTTCATAAGATCGGTGGAATTGATCAGGTATTCCTCAGGCGTAGAGGCGGCGAAATGCGCCACTGCCGCGGTGGTGATTTCGCCACCCCATGTGTCTTCCGAAACCACGGGGATACGGTTCTCCACCAAGAAATCCCGTACGCGGCGGGCCTTGGACAACCCCCCGAGGTTGGAGATTTTCAGGCAGCACATCTCGGCGCCATGATCAGCCACAATGCGCTGGGCCATGCGAAGATCTGTGACGCATTCATCAAGCTTCATGGGCTGGTTGGCCACGCGGCGCACCTGCTGACATTCTTCGTAGGTCTTGCAGGGTTGTTCGAGGATGAAGTCGAGATCACGCGTGGCCCGCGCCACCCGAATGGCATTGTCTACGCGCCAGCCCTGATTGGCGTCAGCCATGGCCTTTTCGCCCGGCTTGAGCAGCGGCACGGTGGCGCGAATTCGTTCGATATCGGTGGCCCAGTCCGCGCCCACCTTGATCTGAAACTGGCGATATCCTGCGGCCCGGTGGCGCTCCATTTCAGCAATGGTTTCATCGCGTGAGCGTTGCGGGGCGACGCGGTACATGGGCGCGCCATGGGTAAGCTTGCCACCCATGAGCATCCAGACAGGCTGCGATGTGGCCTTGCCGAGGATGTCCCAGAAAGCGGCGTCGAAGGGGGCTTTGGCATAACCGTGCCCCTGGACGATGTGATCCATCAGCCGTTCCATGCGGGCGACCTGTCGCGGGTCTTCGCCCAGCAGATGAGGGGCTGCAAGTCGGGCAAACGCCTCGACCCCCTCGGAGTGGGCGACCATATAGTTTTCTCCGCAGGGCGTGAATTCTCCGCATCCTTGCACGCCTGCATTTGTGTCGACCACGATGACCGATGCAGTGGCGATAGAAATGGCATTGCCTGCGCCCCACGCATAGCTGCCGTCCACGTAGGGCAATTTGGTTTTGTAAAGACGGATGCGAGTGATTTTCATGGCTTACCTTTGGTGGGTTGCGCCGCCTTCGGTGTCGCCGTGGACGGGGGCTATCCGCCCCCCACGTCGAAACTCTTGTTTCGACGCTCCCCCCGAGGATATTTCGGGCAAAAAGAAAGAGGGTTTCAGTCATAAACGGCCACTGGCGCGCCGAGCGCCTCCATATTTGGGGAGACGCCAAGGCCAGGCGCTCTGGGAGCTGTTGCGCCGCCGTTTTTGACGGGCGCGTCGAAACACGCAACACGGGCTGTGGTCATGGCACGCGTGTCAAGCGCGCAGCGCAGCAGGTGGCGCGGTGTGGACTGGGCGATGTGCAGGATGGTGGCAAAGGCAATCTCGCTACCGACAGTGTCTTGGACAGACATCACCAATCCCGCACTCGCCGCGATGATGCGTTGGCGGATCATGGGGGTGACGCCCCCTTGTTTTGAGGTTTTGAGGCCTACGCCATCGCACAAATCCTGTGAAATCGCGTGGATCAGGTCGGCCTCGGATTGCACCAGCTCATCAAGCAGGATCGGCACAGAGCACCTTGCGCGCAGGCTTTGGGTTTCGCGCCAGGTGGCGCAAGGCGCTTCGAGCACGACATCAAGCCCATCAGGCAAGAGCGACAGCATTCTTAGCGCGTGTTCCGGGCTAAGCCCGCCATTAGCATCGGCCAGGAACCATTCGCCGGGCTGCCGGTCCGCAAGACATTCCTTGATCCGCTCTGCATTAAGGGCTGGGCCGCCCTCGGCCTCGAGTGCCCCGATTTTGATCGAATGGCCCAGAAAGCCCTCGGCGCGGTGGGCGGCGACCTTGGCGCGCATAGCCTCAGGGGTGTCGCTGCCGATGGAGGAGATCACCGGTACAGACCCCGCATTGCGCCCGCCGATATGATCGCAGAGTGCCTGGCCCGCGGCCTTGGCGGAGATGTCCCAGCAGGCGACATCCAAAGCGCAGCGCGCGTCGCGGTGGCCCGTAAGTGCCGTGCACATAAGTTCCCACAGCTGGTCGTGATGGCGCGGATCGTGACCGATAAGTGCGGGCGCAAGCTGGGCGATTCCAGCGCGGGTTCCCGCGGCATGAGCGGCGATATAGGTGGACCCAAAAGGCGTGCTTTCGCCCCAGCCTTCCAGCCCCTCATCGGTGATCACCCGGGCGATGGTGGCGTCATACGTGTGGTATTCCCGTCCACCGGAGAGCCGGTAGACACCACCGGCCACGGGCAAGTCCACCTGGTATATCTCGATGCGCGCAATCTTCATGCCGACAGGCTTGGCATTTCTGCCAAATCCCCTCCGCGCCAAAAGACACAAGTAAGCACCGCGCTGTCTTGTGTGGTCATTGCGTGGGGTTGCTGAGCCAAATGCAGCCGCGTCTGGCCGGGGCCGAGGGTGGCATCAGGGGTGCCATCTGCATGAAAGAGAGCCTCGCCGGAGACCACGGTATAGAGTTCTTCGGCGGCGTGGTGATGGCGTGGATAAAAGAGGTTGGGGCCCCAGTAGGCGAGGGTCAGGCGGGTCTGGTTTGAGTGGAAATGCCCCTGAGGCCCGGCCAGCTCGCACCAGCAAAACCGATCGAGAAAATCCTGACCGACCTGAGCCGCAGTATAGCCGTGTCGCCAGTCTGCATGGGGGATCAGCGCTTGTATCGCGGTCAATAATGCCGAGGACTGCGCCGTGGTGGCGCCTGGCGTCTGGGTGATGTGTCGTGTGGCGGGCAGCGCGTGGGGCTTGCGCCCGGCCCAGGTCATGTCGTCTGGCCAGGGGCAAAAGGCGCGGGCCTCGGGCAGGGCGGCATGCCAAGCCTGTGCTTCGGCCAACGCGGCTTCAAAGACCGGCGGCGCGGTCATGAGAGTGCCTCGGGATGGGTCCAAACAGGTTTTGTCGCCAGATCGCCACGCCAGAGCACATAGGCCATGATGGGGGTGTCATGGGTGGTCAGAGCATGCGGCACATTGGAGGGATGAAAGGCCGTCTCGCCGGGCCGCAGATGCCGCGAGGGTTGGCCTTCCACGTGAAATTCACCTTCCCCGGCCACCACAAGATAAAGCTCTTCGGCGGGATGGTGATGCATGGGATAGTGGAAGCCGGGCACCTGGTAAATCACGAAACTGCGCATCTCTTGCGCCCCAAGCGGTGTATCACTCCCGAGCACTTCGTAGCATCCAAAATGCGTGTGCAGCGTCGCGCCATAACCCGTGTCGCGGTAGGTTTCGCGCCATTTGGCCTCTGATGCGGCAGCACATAGGGCATCGCGAAAGGGCAGAAGATCATCGGGTGCAAAGAGGCCCGCGTCCGTTTGCATCCTGTCGCTCAGCGGGTCGTGGTGGGGTGCGCAGTCATGTCGGTGCACGGCGCCGGGAAAGGCGCAGAAGTCCTGAAGCGCTGTGATGCGGTCATGAGCGGCCTGCGCCTCTGAGAGCAGCTGATCCCAGGCGTCCCTCATGGCACCACCACGATGTTGCCAGTATGCTCTTTGGCAATGAATGCAGCCTGCGCCTTGGCGTACTCTTTGAGCGGGTAGGTGGCGGCCAGCATCGGTCTGATTTCTCCGCGCTCAATATATTTGACCACGTCGTGGAACACATGTTGGGGAATGACGGTGGAGCCGGTGAAGGTCAGATCACGCAGGTAAAACGTGCGCAGGTCAAGCTCGACCATCGGCCCGGCAATGGCCCCCGAGCAAGTGTAGCGCCCGCCGCGTTCCAGCACATCGATCAGGGCAGGCCACCCGTCGCCGCCGACGATATCTGCCACTACGGTGACCTTTTCATCGCCCAGTGCCTTGCGCAGGTCATCAGGTGCGCGCGGCAAAATCATGTCTGGCCCCATCTCAGCCACCTGCGTGTGCTTGGCCTCGGACGCCATGGCAATCACGCGCGCACCGCGTCGTTTGGCCAATTGAATAAGTGCGCCGCCTACGCCACCTGATGCCCCAGGGACGAGCACAGTGTCATCTGCCCCAACCTGTGCCCGGGCCAGCATGCCCTCGGCGGTGGAGTAGCTGCATTGAAAGGTGGCAAGTTCTGCATCACTGAGGGGGCTATTCACCACCGCCACATCTCGCATATCGGCCATGGTATACTCGGCATATCCGCCATCTTTCTCGCTGCCGAAATAGCCGGTCTTGTCCTTGTTGTCGGGGTCAGACCAGTCGCGAATCCAGCCATCCACCAAGACGCGTTTACCGATGAGGCTCGGATCGGCCTCAGCCCCCACAGTGACAACTTTGCCCACCGCATCCGCGCCCTGAATGCGCGGGAAGGTGAGGGGGCGGCCACCCCATGTGGGGTCCTCTTCGTTGACCTCATCAAAGGCACCGCCGGTGGTGGCCTCATCGACGGCCTTGGAATACCAGCCCGAGCGCGTGTTCACATCGGTGTTGTTCAGACCGCAGGCCCCCACCTTGATCACCACATCGGAAGGGCCGGGCTGGGGCGTCGGCCAATCTTCATGCCAGTGGTACATGTCCAGATCACCATGCCCGGTCAGCACCATGGCGTTCATCGTGGCGGGCAGGGTAGTCATCAGTCGGTCCTTTCGTTGGGTGACTGGAAAATTGCAATTTTCCAGGCCGTTTTCTTGCAAGAAAACGACATGCTCTCAGACCTCCGCCATCGCGACATCCGTGCGCGGCAACAGGCTTTCGGGGTCATAGGCCGGTGCGCCAAGGATCCGGCCCTTGCGCGGGGTGCCGGCGATGACAACCTCAACTTCTTGTTCCGGCATATTGGCGTGGGGTTTGACATACGCAAAAGCAAGGATCTTGCCGATGGTGTGGCCATAGACTACTGAAGCGGTGGACCCCACGACCTTGCCGTCCAGAAGAACAGCCTCTCCGCCATGGCCATCCTCGACTCCGTCTGGCTCAATCTCCAGATAGGCGCAGACCCAAGGCAAGTCGGTGTTGAGCGTCTTGTCACGGCCAAGATAGTCCTTGTCCCGCCGCGCAAAGCGCAGTACGTCGGCCTCGGCCAGAGTGACTTCGTTGGTCAGCTCGCCTGCGCCTTTGAAGCCTTTCTCCATGCGCATCGCATTCATCGCGAAAGAGCCGTAATCGGTGATGTCATGCGCCTCACCTGCGGCCCAAAGCGCGTTATAGACATCGAGACAGGCGGCATCCGGCATGTGCAGTTCCCAGCCCAACTCACCTGCATAGGACATCCGAAACGCCCAAATTTTGTGACCGGCGACTATGATCTCCTGAGCCGAGAGCCAGCGAAAGCCTGCATTGCTGAGATCGGCATTGGTGCATCTGCTCAGAACTTCCCGTGATTTCGGCCCGTTGAGCGACAGCGCCGACCATCCGTGTGACAGGGTGGCGATTGTAACGTCCTCACCGTCGCGCTGCTGATTGAGATGGTCCAGAAGCCGTTGCTCGAAGAAAGCCGCGCAGACCAGATAAAACCGATCTTCGGCCATACGGACAATCGTCGTCTCCAGCTCTATGCGCCCGCGCCGGTTCAGCATATGCGTCAGCGTGATGGCCCCCACTTTTTGCGGCATGCGGTTGGCGGTGAGCCGATCAAGCAGTGCATAGGCATCTGGGCCAGACACTTCGACCTTGGTGAAGGCGGTCACATCCATGATCCCGACGCTCTCGCGCACGGCGCGCACCTCTGCGCTCACCATGTCGTGCACTGCGTTGCGCTTGAAGGAATAGTGATCCTGTTGTGCAACGTCCTCTCGCGCAAACCAGCGGGGGCGTTCAAATCCGTAGACCTCTTCATAAACTGCACCCTTGGCCTTGAGGCGTTCATAAAGAGGTGAGGGCTTGATCGGACGCCCGGCAAGGCGGTTGAAATGGGGGAAAGGGATTTCATGGCGCAGGCAATAATCTTCTTTGGCTTTAATAACTTGCCACTCTTTGTTCGCGTAAGATCCAAACCGGCGCGGGTCATATTCGCGCATCGAGACATCCGCCGCGCCATGCACCATCCAGCGCGCCAGTTCGCGCGTTAGCCCCGGACCCCAGCCAATGCCAATCTGCGTGCCGCAGCAACACCAGTAATTCTTGACCCCCGGTGCGGGTCCAATCATCGGGTTGCCATCGGGCGGGTGCGAAATCGCGCCATGCACCTCGCGCTGAATACCAAGCTCTGCAAAGATCGGCATGCGGTTCAGGCTTTCCTCAAGCCACGGCATGATGCGGTCGTAATCAGCATCAAAAAGCCAGTTCTCATAGTGCCAGGGGCATTCATCGAGCCAGACCGCGTTGGGATTTTCCTTTTCGTAGATCCCTATGAGGCCAAGTTTCTGCTCCATCCGGATATAGCCCGAAACCTTCTTGTCATCGCGGATAACCGGCAATTCGTAGTCAAGGTCTTCGAATTCTGGCACAGGCTCGGTGACAAAATAGTGGTGCGTCATCGAGGTCATTGGCAGTTGCAGCCCGGACCATTCACCCATTTGCCGCGCGTAAGTCCCGCCCGCATTAACCACATGTTCACAGGTGATGGTGCCTTGCTCGCTCTCTACCACCCATTCACCGGCAGCGTTCTGCGTGACATTGGTGGCCCGACAATTGCGAATGATCCGCGCCCCCAGCTGCCGCGCACCTGCGGCCATCGCCATAGTCACATTTGTGGGGTCCACATGCCCGTCATCGGGCGTGTAAAGCGCGCCAATAACGCCGTCGAGATTGTAGAACGGGTGATTTTTGCGGATATGGTCCGGCCCGACCAGCTCAATATTGAACCCAAGCGACCGGCCAACGGAAAGGGTATGCCGCAGCCAATCCATCTCGTCCTCGGTATAGGCCAGCCGGTAGGAGCCGCAGCCATGCCAGGTCACCGCCTGCCCGGTCTCGGCCTCTAACGCGCCGGAATAAAGCCCGATGTTGTAATCCACGCATTTGCCAAGGCCGAAAGACGAGGTTGAATGCGTGATCTGCCCCGCCGCGTGCCAGGTGGACCCAGATGTCAGTTCGGCCTTTTCAAGCAAAACCACATCTGACCAACCCTCATGCGCCAGGTGATAGGCCAGACCCACACCCATAACACCGCCGCCAACGATGACCACGCGGGCGTGGCTTGGGAAGGATTTATCCGACATCTGTATTTTCCTGTGAAACGAGTCGCAAATTTGCTCGACAGCGTATGCGTACATCTGTACCGTCGTCAATCATGAATGACACAAATGTATCATCATCAGTTCTCGACCGCCTCTCAGAGGAGTGGGACGCCCTGACGCCCGAGGCGCAGAAGGCCGCGCGCTATGTACTTGAAAACCCAACAGATGTTGGCGTCTCAACCGTGCGTGAGATTGCCGAAGCCGCCAAGGTCAAGCCCAACACATTCGTGCGTATGGCCCGCCAGGTGGGATTCGAGGGCTATGACGATTTCCGCGAACCCTTCCGCGATGCCATCCGGCGTGGGCAGGTGTCGTTTCCCGACCGCGCCCGCTGGCTGCAAAGCATTTCGCGTTCGGGCGATCTGGGCGGGCTTTATGCCGATATGGTGGGGGCCGCGATCCGCAATCTAGAAGACACGTTTGGCGGGATCAGCGCCGAAGACCTCAAATCCGCCGCAGAGGCGATCTGGAACTCGCGTCAGGTCTTTACCCTTGGTGTGGGTGTCAATAATGCCAACGCCCGCAACTTCACCTATCTTGCCAGCACGGGCATGACGCAGTTCCATGCCATTCCACGCCCGGGGTCTGTGGCAGTGGATGATCTGGCCTGGGCGGATGAACGCGATGTGCTGATCGCCATGACGTGCCGCCCCTATCGCACCGAAGTGATCGAGACAGTAAAGCTGGCGCGCACACAGGGTATGACAATCGTCGGCATCTCTGACAGTCCCGCCAGCCCGGTCGTGCTCTCGGCGCATCACGGGTTCGTCGTGGCCGCAGACACGCCACAATTCTTTCCATCCTCTGTTTCGACGATCACGCTTTTGGAAACATTGCTGAGCTTCGTCATAGCTGTGGCCAGCGATGAGATCGTAGAACGTGTCGCACAATTCCACAAACGCCGCCATCAACTTGGCATTTATCAGGAGGAGCCGGAATGAACGCCCCCTTGGTCAAGTCCCTGGAAGCCCGCTACTACACGGACCCCGCCATTTTTGCGCAGGAAATGACAGGGCTTTTGTCCAGAACATGGCAGTTTGCCGGGCATCAGGGGCAAATCCCCAATGTGGGCGACTATTTTGCGTTTCAGATCGCGGGACAGAACCTGTTTTGCATCCGTGGCCGGGATGAGGTAGTGCGCTGTTTTTACAATGTCTGTCAGCACCGTGCGCATGAATTGGTGAGCGGCACCGGCAACACCCGAGTTGTCGTATGCCCCTACCACGCCTGGACCTATGAGTTGACTGGTGGGCTGCGCGCCGGGCCGAATATCAAATCCGTGCCGGGGTTCGAGAAAAGCCAGATTTGCCTGACCGAAGTGCGTTGCGAAGACTTCAACGGCTTTCTCTTCGTTAATCTCGATAACAACGCCGCCCCTATGGATGACTGGTTCCCCGGTGTGCGTGAAGAGCTGCGTGCCTATGTGCCCAATATTGACAAACTGACCCCACTCGAATGGGTGGAAATTCCCGAAAACTGCAACTGGAAAGTATCGATTGAGAATTACTCGGAATGCTACCATTGCTCACTGAACCATCCGACCTTTGCCCAAGGCGTGGTCAAGCCCGAAACCTATGACATACAGCCATTGGAACAGGGCTATGTCCTGCGTCACACAACCGAGTGCCAGAATCTCGACGATATGACCTATCCCATTGATATGTCAGTGGATCATGCAGGCGAATACCGATCTTGGTTCCTCTGGCCCATGGTCAGTTTCCAGTGCTATCCGGGCAATGTGCTCAACACCTATCACTGGCGCGCCACAGGCGTGGACACATGCACCGTATATCGTGGTTGGTACAGCGAAGGCGGCGCTGAAAGCGAGGTGATCCGCAAGCTGGCTGTGCAGGATCGTGAAACAACGGTGGAGGAAGACATCCATCTCGTTGAATCCGTTCAGCGCGGCCTCAACTCCCGCGGCTACCGGCCGGGGCCCTTGGTGCTCGATCCAAGCTGTGGGGTGAATTCAGAGCATTCGATTGAGAGACTGCAGAACTGGATGCGGGAGGCGGTGGATGGGTGAGGGCGTGCAGATGTCGGAGGAAGAATACGTGCTGAACATATACAGGACTTTTCGAGAAAAAGTCGTGCATGAAGACAATCTTGTCCACCAACGCATGATATGGTTCGTAACACTGCAGGCTTTGTTGTTTACGTCCTTCGCGATCCTGCTCGGCGATATGTCGACAGGAACGCAAAAAGCCTGGCAACTTGAGTTAGATCAGTTGAGAAAACTCGCTTTGGTTTTTTCTTCAGTTGGAATGGTTTCGGCGCTGGCCGCCGCATTGAGTGTCGGCGCAGCCTTTTTAGCAATCGACAAAGCTTTCAACGACTGGAAAGTCACCACCGACAGATGGGTGGATAAGCCCAGCAAGCAAAAAATTGTCAAAGATCTTCCGTCCGTCGTCGGAGCGGGAAAACTGTCTGGCACGCACTGGTTTGGAAAGATTGCAGGCACCGCATTTCCTTTTTCCATTGGGATCGCTTGGCTGGCCATTATTTGCGAAGTCTATGGCGCTAGCGTTTTTCAGTTTTGACATGGATTCACGAAGAAGAGGTCTCACATGCTAATGCCCGAAACCTGGCGGCCCGAGCATAAGCTCTTCCCGCAACAGGTAGCCTTCACCTGTCCACCTTTCGACTATGATGCCGCCCCCAGTGATTTCCTGCGCATGGCGCCTGAAACCGTGGGCGTTCATGGCTGGATGCTGCATGTGCCGGACTATGTGCATGGGCTGGATCAGCGGAGACAAAACTTTGGAATGCTTGAGGATTTCGTTCATCTCTGCGCCCGTAACGGCGTTGATGTGGCCGGGCAGGTGGGCTCCAACTGGGTGCATGCCTGCGGGCTGGGCGTTGAGGGTGTGCGGGATCATTGCGCGCGCCTGTCGGACCAATTCGGCGTGCGCTTTCACATGGCCGGATACGCCATGGTCGAGGCCCTGCGCGCGCTGAACGTCGAGAAAGTCGCCCTCAACGCCGCCTATCACTGGCCCGAGTGGTGGCAGGGCACCGTTGGGTTTCTGAAAGAAGCCGGGTTTGATGTGCTCTGGGCGGGCAATTTCCACGATCAGGGCTGGTTCGACAGCCAGGAGGCTGTCAATGACCGTCGCTGGGTGTTTGACGGCGACCTGGCTACCAAGAGCTTCGACTATGTGGCTGAGCAAGCCCCTGATGCCGACGCCTATCTCATCAACGGCATGTGCAACTTTCGCTCTGGACCGGGTGGCCAGCCTCAGCGCCCCCTGCATCTTGCGCCCATGTTGGAAGGCCGGCTGGGAAAACCGGTCATCGGCCACGACACAGCCCTTTACTGGCGCATCTTCAAAGACCTCGGTCTGGCTCCAACTTCACCTCAGGGCCAGCTCCTTAACTCTTTGTAAAAATGCCTTTCTTTTTGCTTCAAATATCCTCGCCAAAGGCCACGTCCGCAGGGCGCATACACAGGACACATGCACATGCATAAGATTATCGCCCTCTGGGCCGTGCCCCGCTCAACCTCGACCGCCTTTGAATGGATGATGCGCCAGCGCGGTGATCTGGAGTGCCTGCACGAACCCTTTGGCGAGGCGTGGTATCAAGGCGAAGAGCCGCTTTGGCAGCGCTTCAATGAGGGCGATGTCACAACGCCCGGCCTCACATTGGAAAGCGTCTGGCAGGACATTCAGAACCGTGCAGCCCAAGGCCCGGTCTTTCTCAAGGATTTTCCGCATTACATCAATCATATGTGGAACCCGGAGTTCTTGGGTCATTTCACGCACGCCTTTCTCATTCGGGATCCCGCCAAAACCATCACGTCGATGCATGACAAGTGGCCGGATTTTCACGAAGGTGAGGTGGGGTTCCCCGAGCAGCGCGCGCTTTTCGATTTGCTCTGGGCCCTGAACGACAGCCCTCCGCCGGTGATCGACAGTGACGATCTTCTGGAAAATCCGGAAGACATGGTCGAGGCATTTTGCAACGCGGTTGAGATTCCCTTCCTCCGCGAAGCCCTGAGTTGGGAGCCAGGCGGTGATCCGTCCGAGCATAGCTGGTGGGATGGGGGATCTTTCCATGCCAACCTGTCCAAATCAACCGGTTTGACACCGCAAAAACGGCGCTACGTTGCGCTGGAAGAGTGCGCACCGCGCGTGCAGCAGGTTCACAGGCGCATGCGTCCGCATTATGACCGGTTATACGCCCATCGCGTCAAGGTGTGATCCGGGCCTAAAACGCAGACAACAGGACGAATTATGAAAGACTATTGGCAAAACTACATCGACGGAGACTGGGTCGATGGCGGTGCCGGACGGCTTGATGTCATCAATCCCGGAACGGGCGAAAAACTGGCCGCGCACGCGCTCGCGGATGCGGCCGACGTGGATCGTGCCGTTCAAGCCGCCAAACGGGTGCATGAGAGTGGTGCCTTGACTGACATGCGGCCTGTGGAGCGCGGGCGCATGGTGCAGGAGATCGGTCGCAGGTTTCTGGAAAAGCGCAATGAAATTGCAGAGATACTGACGCTGGAACAAGGTAAGCCGCTTTGGGAGGCACAGCGCGAAATGGACGGCGCGGCGCGGTATTTTGAATATTACGGAAATCAGGCCGAAACTGTGGAAGGGCGATCGATTCCCCTGGGTTCCGGATATGTCGACTTCACCCATCACGAACCCTACGGCGTCTCGGCTCAGATCATCCCGTGGAACTTCCCGCTAGAGATCGCCGCGCGGTCACTCTCCGCCGGTCTGGCCACTGGCAATGCCTGCGTGATCAAGACCTCGGAGATGACCCCGCTCAGCAGCTGGATTTTTGCCGAACTGGCCGAGGAGGTGGGATTGCCGAAGGGTGCTGTGAATATCCTGTGCGGCTTGGGGCAAGACGCCGGAGCGGCGCTGGCAGGCCACCCGGATGTCAACCAGATCGTTTTCACAGGTTCCGTCAAAACCGGTATCGCCATTGCCACGGCGGCGGGGCAGAACATTGTGCCATGCGTTCTGGAACTGGGCGGCAAATCGGCGGCCATTGTGCATGACGATGCCGATCTAGAGGCGTTCGAGCGCGACATCCGCTGGGGAATATTCTTCAACGCAGGCCAGGTTTGTTCCGCCATGAGCCGTGTTCTGGTCCATGAAAGCCGTGAGGCGGAGATGGTGGAACGTGCTGTAAAGGTTGCGAAATCCCTATCCGTTGGCCCCGGTATCGAGAGGGCTGAAGGCACCAATGGCATGGGCTCCATGGCCTCTGAGGCACAGCGCGACCGCGCCGCCGGCATGATCGCGGACGCCGAAGCACAGGGCGCAAAGGTGGCGACCGGTGGGCGCAAGATGAACATTCCCGGCGCATTCCTTGAACCGACCGTGATGACGCAGGTCACTCCCGACATGGCCATCGCACAGGAAGAGGTGTTTGGACCGGTTCTCTCGGTCATTCCGTTTCGGGACGACGCCGAGGCCATCGAGATCGCCAATGGCACCCAATACGGGCTTGTCGGCGGGGTTTTCACCCGTGATCTTGATCGCGCCAACAAGGCTGCGCAAAAGATGCGGGCCGGGCAGATTTTTGTGAACGAATGGTTTGCCGGTGGCGTGGAAACCCCCTTTGGCGGCTATGGCAAATCCGGCTATGGCCGCGAGAAGGGGCGCGAGGCGCTTTGGAACTACGTCCAGACCAAGAACGTTGCGATGAAAGTCCGGTAAAATGGACGCTCAACAGCCGACATCCATAAGAGACGTGGTCGAGAACGGTCTGTGCATCGGGTGTGGCTTGTGCGAGGCGCTGGCCCCGGATCGCTGGGTCATGCGCATGAATTCCGAGGGACGTCTGCGACCCGCTCCCCTTGGCTCAGAAGAGCCTGATGCGGATGCATCTGTTTTGGCGGCCTGTCCCGGTGTGATTGCCGAGGCTGAACCACGTGGCCACAAGAGCGACCCGATTTGGGGTAGCTATATGCATATGCATGAGGCCTGGGCAGGAGAGGCCAATATCAGGTTTCGCGCCGCCACCGGAGGTGTCCTGACCGCACTTGGTGCGCACTTGCTGAAGTCTGGTAGAGCGCAATTCATCTTGCATTGCGCCGCCGATCCGGACCATCCGATGCGCACCCGCTGGGTCATGTCCGAAACAGCCCAAGACGTCGCCAGTCGGGCCGGGTCTCGCTATGGTCCAAGTGACACGCTTGCCGGATTGGAAGTTGCGTTGGCCAGAGGTGAACGTTTTGCAATCATTGCCAAACCTTGTGATGCTGGGGCTGTTCGTGCGCGCGCCAAGTATGACCCAAGGCTGGATGAGTTGCTGGTGGTTGTGCTGGTCATGGTCTGTGGTGGGGCGTCCGATCTTGGCAAATCACAGGCCGTACTGGACGAACTTGGTGTGAAAGAGGATGATCTCACGCTCTTTCGGTATCGCGGACACGGCAATCCAGGCCCAACGCGGATTGAAACCAAAGATGGCCGTAGCTTTGAGAAGACCTATCAGGAGATGTGGGCCGATGAGGCCGGGTGGCGCATTCAGACGCGCTGTAAACTCTGCCCAGATGCCATCGGTGAGGCCGCGGATGTAGCGGCGGCAGACATCTGGCCTGATGCCAACCCGGAAGGCGATGATGAAGGCTTCAATGGTGTGATCACCCGAACGCCTGAGGGTCAGGCACTGGTCGAGGCCGCGATTGCGGCGGGCGATCTGGTCAAAGGTGCCGATCATTCGCCCCGCGACTATGATCATTTCCAACCGCATCAGGTGCGCAAGAAGCGCGCCCTTGCTGCGCGATTGCGCGGACTGACGCATGCTGGGCGTCCCGTCTATGCTCACACGGGCCTGCGTTTGGACGAGCTGGATACGCATGACCCAGAGGAAGAGGCCGGTGCAGAACAGCGCGCGCGCTCTGGCCGGTTTGACGACAAGGTGCCAAGTCTTTGATTACAAAGCCGTTCACAGAGGATCAGGCGCGCGGGATGCTGATTGGGTTGGCTGTGGGAGATGCTCTGGGCACCACGCTTGAGTTCACAACGCGGGGGGAATTCGACCCCCTTACAGACATGGTGGGCGGCGGGCCGTTCAACCTCAAGCCCGGGCAATGGACGGATGACACCTCCATGGCCATGTGTTTGGCGCAGATGCTACGCTCAGCGAATGGCTGGGATGCCGAGGACGCGATGAAACGGTTCATCAACTGGCGCGATCACGGCTATCTGTCCTCGACCCGTGTCTGTTTCGACATCGGCAATCAAACTGCCGAAGCACTGCGCCGCTATGAAGAGACCGGCAATCCCTATGCCGGGCCAGTGGACGAGGCCCAAAGTGGCAATGGCGGGATCATGCGACTGGCCCCGGTGGTACTGGCCTATGGCGCAGTCAAGGAAAGCGCCATGGCCGTAGCCCAATTGCAAAGCCGCCTGACGCATGGCAGCCAGCTCTGCCAGAGGGCAGCGGCAAACATGGCGCAATTCATGGTCACAGGTGATCAGTCCCTGCTGCCACGTCCCAAAGATCCGCCCGACGTGGCGTCGGGCTATGTCGTGCACACCTTGCACGCAGCCTTTTGGGCGCTGACCCAAGGTGAGACATTTCGTGACGTTTTGCTTGCGGCTGTTAACCTTGGGGGTGACGCCGACACCGTAGGGGCCGTGACAGGTCAATTGGCCGGACGGATCTATGGATATTCCGGCATTCCGCAGGGCTGGCGGAATAAAATCTATGACCACGACAAAATCAGGACCGCGGCGGATGACCTCTATGCGCTGCGCCCCATTGACCAGTAACCAAGAAAGGATGACCCATGAGCCTCTTTGACGAAGACCTTTTTCTGAAAGGGTTGGAACAACGTAAGGGCACGTTAGGTGCCGAATATGTTGAGAAAAACCTGGCCGCTGCGGATGAGTTTACCCGCCCCTTCCAAGAGGCGATGACTGCGTGGTGCTGGGGGTTTGGCTGGGGCGATGATGTGATCGACGCCAAGACGCGTAGCATGATGAACCTTGCGATGATTGGCGCATTGGGCAAGATGAACGAGTTTGAAATCCATTGCCGGGGTGCCCTGAATAACGGCGTCAGCAAGGAAGAAATCCGTGCCATCGTGCATGTCGTGGCGATCTATTGCGGCGTGCCGCAAGGGTTGGAATGCTTCCGCCATGCGCGAAAAGTGCTCGAAGAGCGGGGGCTTTGATACACGCCATTCTGCGCGGTGAACCTGTATTCAGGGCTTGAAGAGACGCGCGCGCAGGGTCAGACTTGGCGTCATGACAAAGCCTTGCATCATTTGCGTCGCCATCACCGGCTCGGTCCCGCAAAAGGCGGACAATCCGGCTGTTCCAATCACAATTGAGGAACAGGTCGAGTCGACTCATGCGGCATTTGATGCAGGTGCATCTATTGCGCATTGCCACGTGCGTCTGGAGGACGGCACGCCAACCTCCGACCCAGAGAGGTTTCAGCGCCTGGGTGAAGGGATACGCAAACATTGCCCCGGTATGATCATTCAGTTCTCAACCGGCGGCAGGTCGGGGGCCGGGCAAGCGCGCGGCGGGATGTTGCCGCTTCGGCCCGACATGGCTTCGCTTTCGGTTGGCTCGAACAATTTTCCAACACGGGTGTATGAAAATCCGCCTGATCTGGTGGACTGGCTTGCCAGCGAAATGCAAACCCACGAGGTCGTGCCAGAGATAGAAGCCTTTGATCTCAGCCACATTTTGCATTCCATGCGTTTGCATGAAGAAGGCCGACTCTATGGCAAGCTCTATGTGCAATTCGTGATGGGCGTAAAGAACGCCATGCCTGCGGATAAGGACGTATTCGAATTTTACGTACAGCTGATGCAGGCGCGCGCGCCTGAGGCCGAATGGTGTGCCGCCGGGATTGGGGCCAACCAGATTCGTGTTAACGAATGGGCCATCGCCGCAGGCGGCCATACGCGCACAGGATTGGAAGACAACGTGCGGCTGTCCAAGGATGCCCTTGCTCCGTCAAACGCGGCTCTTGTGACGCGTGCCGTAGAGATTTGCCAAAAATATGAACGCCCCGTCGCGTCTGCGGCGCAAGCCCGGGACATTCTTGGTTTGCGAGCGGCGCTATGACTGCGCCGCGATCCTGGATGCAGGCCTTGACCGGTGATACGGGCGTAGCTGAACGACTGAGTGATGCCTCGCAGGTTGCTGACATGTTGCGTATCGAGGCTCTTTATGCGCAGGCAGCCGGGCAAGCCGGAAAGGTTCCCTCTGAGCTCGGTGAAGCTGCTGCCAAAGCTATCGAAGGCGCGACGATTGATCATGACCGCCTCATGCGCGCCGCTGCAAAGGATGGTGTGCCAGTCCCTGATCTGGTTTCGCAAATTAAAGAGCAAGTTCCTGGCAATCTCCACGACGCCATCCACAAAGGCCTGACAAGCCAGGATGTCACGGACACTGCTTTTGTTCTGGCGGCAAGGGATATTCTTGAGTCGTTTGAAGCACTTATAAAGGCTGTTGTCGCAGCATGTGATGACCTTGACGCGCGATTTGGCACCAACAGTCTCATGGGCCGTACACGCATGCAGGCGGCATTGCCGATTAAGGCGGCACATCGCATTGGACAGTGGCGCGCACCTTTCGCGGATCATCTGAAGCGCCTCAATCAGCTGCGTCCGCGCTTGTTCAAACTCCAGTTGGCCGGCCCAGTCGGCACAGGTGAAAGCTTTGAGGGCTTTGCAGACGAGATAGCCCTCCACATGGCACAAGAGCTTGGCCTGGGTATGCCACAAACGCCCTGGCACACGCGCCGGGATAGTTTTGCCGAACTTGCCAACTGGCTGGCTTTGGTGACTGGAAGCCTGGGAAAAATCGGAGCCGACCTGACATTGATGGCGCAACAGGGGCTGGACGAGGTGGCGATGAAAGGCGGCGGCGCCTCTTCGGCCATGGCGCATAAGTCAAATCCGGTCAGCGCAGAGGTTCTTGTGGCGCTGGCTCGCGATACGGCGCTGCAGCAAAGCGGCATGACACTGGCATTGGAGCATGAACAAGAGCGTTCTGGCACCGCCTGGACGCTGGAATGGATGGTGTTGCCGCGGGCGATGGAAAACACCGGCGCGGCTCTGAAAACTGCTGAACGGTTGCTTGGCGACGTGATTTCGCTTGGCGAACCGAACAGTTCGAAAAAACTGTGACGCAAAAGCATCGGTTGCAAAAAGAGCTTGGGGTGCTTGGCCCGGGAATGGCCTGGAAAAGCGAGTCGCGGATCAATTTGGAGCGGATTTGCAGGACTCCGGCAACCTCCAAAAATCCCGGAAAAAAAGGACGATTAGGTCGTATCTGGTCGGAATCCCAGTGTGCTGAGCGAAACTGTGTGTGAAATACGTCACAGGAATCGCTAGAGCGCTTGAGGCAGGGGTGGTTGCGTTGACTCTTTAGGGGCTTATGGCCCATTCCCAATACAAGCCGTGACCCGCGTTGGGGGCGGCGGAAATGAAATCCTGCTTTAAGGAGGGACAACCTTGAAAAAGCAACTTCTCTGCACCAGTGCCATCGCCCTCGGCGTTGCGGCTGCTGCACCGGCCTCCGCCGCCGAGTGGAATCTCGACTGGGGTGGCTTCATGAACACGCACCTCGCCATTGGCGATCTCGGTGGTAACGTAACCGCAGGCGTCGACCTCGATGGCGACGGCTTCGATATCCTTCAGACCGGCGAAATCATCTTCACGCCTTCGATCACGCTGGACAACGGCCTGACCTTTGGTGTGAACGTTCAGATGGAAGCGCTGAACGCAGCTGGTGGTGCCGACGGTATCGACGAAGCGTATATCTCGATCTCGAGCGATACATTCGGTCAGTTGGACATCGGTTCTGAAAACTCGGCTGGTTACAAGTCGATGGTTGCTGGCGCAAGCACAACATCGCTCTTCATCAACTCGCCATCGATCTCTGCGTTTATCCCGTTCTCGGCTGTTCTGCCGGGCAACTTCCGTCAGGCCGCTATTTCGTCCTACACAGAAGTTGGTGGTAACAACGACGTTAACCGCATCACCTACTACACACCGTCCTTCAACGGTCTGACAGTTGGTGTTTCGTTTGCTCCTTCGGGCGCTCTGAACGCAAACACATCTGGCTTTGGTGTTGATCAGAACACTGTTCTGTCCGACATCTTTGACATCGGCATCAACTACAGCCAGACATTTGGCAACGTCGACGTGAGCTTCGGCGCACGCTGGGGTACAGGTGACGCGCCTAGCATCACCGGTGGTGGTGCTGCGACAGGCTTGAGCGACCCTGAAACATGGGGTGTAGGCTTCCAGGTCGGCGTAAGCGGCTTCACATTTGGTGCAGCTTACACTGAAAACGACAACGGCGCAGCCGCTGGCGTTGGCGACCAAGAAGGTTACAGCATCGGTGTTGCATATGACGCACCTGGCCCATGGACCTTTGGTCTTGAAACTTACTTCGGTGAGTACACAGGCACAGGTACAGGCGCAGCCGACGAAACCTACGAAGCTTACCAGCTCGGCGCCAGCCGTAGCCTCGGTTCCGGCGTAACATGGCAGGTTCACCTGACATACGTCGAAGCGGATGACGAAGGTACTGTTGGTACAGACCTCGACGGCACCGTACTGGGCACATCGATCAACCTGAGCTTCTAAGCTTAGTTTGAGAGAGGAATAAAGGCGGCGGAGAGGTTCACTTCTCCGCCGTTTTCTTTTAGAGGAACGGGTGTATCCCCGTTCCTTTTTTGCGGACTAATAAGATGAAGAAAAGCATCATCTGGCTAACGTCATATCCTAAGTCGGGAAATACTTGGATGCGTATGTTTTTGGCCAACTATTTGATGAACACGAAAGTTCCTTTGTCGATCAATCAAGTTCACCGTTTTGGGCTAGGAGATTCAATTCCGCGGATGTATCACCGTGTTGCGGGCAAGGAGATTGACACTACTAACGCCGAACTTACTCTCGCTTTGCGAGACAAAGTAATGCGCGGAATTGTAGCGAACAATGCCGACATCAATTTCGTCAAAACACACAACACGAATAACCGCGCGTTTGGTGTCGACTTGATTGACCCAAAATATACTAAGCTGGCAATCTACATCGTGCGAAATCCTCTAGATATGGTTTTGTCTTATGCACGGCACTTTGATCTTAGCCATGAAGAGGCCGTTCAGGCGATTAACAGCCCTGAAAATGCAAACGCTCCAGACCACACCTCTGTTTGGCAGTTTTTAGGAAGTTGGAACGACCACGTGCGGTATTGGACAGAGGCAAAGGGATTCCCGGTGATAGTTCTTCGTTACGAAGACATGTTGGATTCACCTCAAGAGAATTTTGGTAAAGCGCTCACAGGTATTGGCTTTGATGTTGACAAAGATGTTGAGCGATTGGAAAGAGCCATTGAGTTTTCGAGTTTCAAAGAGCTTAAGAAACAAGAAGATGAACAAGAGTTTGTGGAGAAGTCTCCTTATGCAGAGAAATTCTTCAACAAGGGTAAGGCGGAACAATGGCGGACAGATCTTGATCCCGATCTAGTAAAAGGGTTCGGCAAGCCAACAAAAAGATGATGAAAAAATACGGCTACTACAATGGCTGACTTCCGTCGCATCCTCTGGCTCGCATCCTACCCGAAATCCGGTAATACCTGGATGCGCAGTTTGCTTGCCCACTACTTCATGCCACCTGGAAAAGCGCCTGATATCAACAATCTACGTCAATTCACAACAGGTGATACGCGCACTGATTTCTTTGACCGGGCAGCGGGCGGAAAGTATGAGGGCAAAGGGTTAGAAGATTGGGCTAAAATGCGCCCCAAAGCTCTGCGTTTTATCGCGGCGTCCAAAAACGCGAAGCATTTTGTTAAGACACATTGCAAACCCGTCATCTACCTCGACACTCATCTCATTCCTCCCGAAGTCACAGCCGGCGCAATCTACATCATGCGTAGCCCTTTTGATGTGGTGCCCAGCTTTGCGCGGCATGTGTCCGTGGATATTGACGAAGCCATTGACAGGATGTGCAACCCGGACACCATCATGGGCACCGATAACGGAATTTTTGATGCCCTGGGACGCTGGGATGAACACGTGACGGCGTGGACGACGGCGCCGGGCCTGCCGCGATACGTTGTGCGCTATGAAGACATGCTCGACAAACCCGCAAAGGTTCTCAATGGCTTACTCGAATTTCTTGCAGTGAAACCTGATCGCCCAAAACTGGCGCGCGCGATTAAGGCGACAAGTTTTGAAGCGATGAAGAAGCAGGAAGAAAAGCTCGGTTTCGGGGAAAAACCCGCCGGCATGAAAAGCTTCTTTGCCAAAGGTCGGGCCGGGGGGTGGCGTGAGGATCTTACACCACAGCAGGTCGGTCGCATTCGCACTGAATTCGCGTCGACACTGGAGACGTGGTATCCTGAGCTTCTCGAAGAGGCCGACGCGTTCGCCAAGGCCGGGTGATCCGCTTCACAAGCGCCCACAATTCAGCGAGCGCCGCCAGGTGCGACTTGATGTTGTTGCACACCTGATTAGCTCTTGACTGCAAGTGGTAAAAAGTGAGTCCCTAAAATGATAAAAAACCTAATTATATCAACAGTTTCAGCAATCACCTTGGCGTCTGCTGCGTCGATGGCATCTGCTGCAACGACGAAGCTAAGCAATGCGCATGTCGTGTCTGGCGGAGAATATTCCAGTGGTGGTGGCATCAGCGTCGCGGCCGAAGTGCGCAATCATTCTGGTCGCACGGCGGTTTGCGGTGTGTGGGCCCAAAGCCGAAATCAGTCCATCCTCACCAAGCTGGTAGAGCGGCGCGTGCTAGACTCCGGTTCGGTCTTCCTAGGCCGCGAGCGAGTGGTCCATGGTCTGCTCTTTATGAACGAAGTGGCCCCGGCCAAGAGTTTTGCCAATCAACCAGCGGGCTGCGTCCTGACCAACCGGGCATGGCAGCCATCAGATGAGGCCAAACAAGTGGTCATTCGCATTCCGCGTCAGGTGGTCAACAACCAGCGTGGTGGCTCTCGGCTCTTTGGTGGAAGCGGCGGCCCGGTGGTGACGTTCAAACAGACCGGCCCGGCAGCGGGCGGACTCTAAAGCGTTACACCCCGATGAAACGTTCTGAGATGTCCGGGCTAAGCTCCGACATCACACCGGCCCATACGGTTTCCCCTCGGTTGAGGATCACCCCTCTGTCCGAGACTTGTTTTAATTCTTTCAAAGACTTATCGATAAGCAGAATCGCCAGACCGGTCCGCGCTTTGAGACGTGAAATCGCTGCCCAAATCTCTTGCCGTATGAGAGGCGCCAACCCTTCGGTCGCTTCGTCCAGGATAAGCAGGCGAGGATTGGTCATGAGGGCGCGACCAAAAGCCAACATCTGCTGCTCGCCTCCGGACAATGACGCCGCGCGCTGAGCGTGACGTTCCTCCAGACGTGGAAACAACTGCCCGACAGTTTTCAGGGTCCAGTCGCCCGGTCGGGCTGCGGCCAAAAGGTTTTCGCGCACGGTCAGATCCCGGAAACACCGCCGTCCTTCGGGCACCAACCCCAGTCCCAACCGCGCAGCGCGATGACTGGGCAAGGCATGCAGGTCCTGCCCATTGAACTCAAGCTGGCCGTTTGAGGGCAACATCCGGCAGATCGCCTTGACGGTCGTGGTCTTGCCCATCCCGTTGCGCCCCATCAACGCGACGACCTCACCTTGAGCGACCTCAAGGCTAACATCAAAGAGCGCCTGTGCGGCGCCATAGCTTGCGCTAAGTCCCTGAACAGAAAGCAAACTCATGCGCTTTCCCCCAGATAGGCGTCACGCACCTCGGCGCTTTGGCGGATGTCGTCAACTGATCCTGTGGCGACCACACGCCCGTAGACCAAGACGCTGATCCGGTCGGCAA